>NZ_JBSJYX010000004.1:0-207991 GCF_053711175.1 Kocuria sp. KH4 | reverse complement strand
CCCGAACCCCCACCAGCCCCCGACCGCCCGGCCCGGCGGTCCCCCCGGGGAGGCGGCGCCTGATGGAGTGGTTGCTGCTGGCCGCGGGCCTGCTCCTGATCCTGGGCACGGGCTTCTTCGTGGCCGTGGAGTTCTCCCTCGTGGCCCTGGACCAGACCACGGTCCGCCGCGCGATCGCCGAGGGCGACCGGGCGGCCGAGCCCCTGCTGAAGTGCCTGAAGTCCCTCTCCACGCAGCTCTCCAGCTGCCAGCTGGGCATCACCCTCACCACCCTGCTCACCGGCTACACCCTGGACCTGGCGCTGCAGTCCTTCCTGCGCGAGCCGATCGCCGAGCTGACCGGGCTGTCCGTGACCGCCGCCGGCGGGGCCACCCTGGCCCTGTCCATGCTCATCTCCACGCTGCTGTCGATGCTGCTGGGGGAGCTGGTCCCGAAGAACTGGGCCATCGCGGAGGCCTTCCGGGTGGGGCGGGTCGTCGCCCGCCCGCAGCTGCTGTTCACCGCCGTGTTCAAGCCCTTCGTGCTCGCGCTCAACGGCGTCGCCAACCGGGTCCTGCACCTGTTCGGGATGGAGGCCAAGGAGGAGCTCTCCGGGGCGCGCTCGCCCGAGGAGCTGTCCTCGATGGTGCGCCGCTCCGCGAAGATGGGCACCCTCGACGTCGGCACCGCCACCTTCGTGGCCAAGACGCTGACCTTCGCCGAGCGCACCGCCGCGGACGTGATGACCCCGCGCATCCGCGTGCAGATGCTCGACTCCCACGAGTCCGTGGCCGACGTCGTGGCCCTGGCCTCCCGCACCGGGCACTCCCGCTTCCCCGTCATGGACGACTCCCCGGACGACGTCCGCGGCGTGGTGCACGTGAAGAAGGCCGTGGCCGTGCCGTCGGAGCGCCGGTCCGCCCTGGAGTGCGGGGCGATCATGGAGGAGGTCCTGCGCGTGCCCGAGACGGTGCACCTGGACTCCCTGCTCGTGCAGCTGCGCTCCGGCGGGCTGCAGATGGCCGTGGTCGTCGACGAGTGGGGCGGCACCGCCGGCGTCGTCACCCTCGAGGACCTCGTGGAGGAGGTGGTCGGGGAGGTCTCCGACGAGCACGACCGGCTCACCCTCGGGGCCCTGCAGTCGGCCACCGGCGAATGGTACTTCCCCGGCCTGATGCGCCCCGACGAGGTCTCCGAGCAGATCACCGAGCTCGACATCGAGGACGGCCCCGCCTACGAGACCATGGGCGGGTTCATGATGGACCGGCTCGGGCAGATCCCGAGGCCCGGGGACGCGGTGCCCGTCCAGGGCGGCACGCTGGAGGTCGCCCGGATGGACGGCCGCCGCGTGGACCGCATCCGCTTCGTCCCGGCCGCCGACCAGGGGCAGGACGCCGGAGCGGCCGCGGCCGGGGAGGAGGCACGATGAGCGACGGGGCAGGCCTGGCGTGGCTGGTGGTCCTCCTGGCCGGCAACGCCTTCTTCGTGGGCGGCGAGTTCGCCGTCATGTCCGCGCGGCGCAGCCAGATCGAGCCGCTCGCCGAGGCCGGGAACAAGCGTGCGCGCACCGCTCTGTACGCGATGGAGCGGGTCTCCCTCATGCTGGCCTGCTGCCAGCTGGGCATCACGGTGTGCTCGCTGCTGATCCTCAACATCTCCGAGCCCGCCCTGCACCACATCGTCTCGGGGCCGCTGGAGCACCTGGGCGTGCCCGCCGAGGTGGCCGACGTCAGCGGGTTCCTCACCGCGCTGGTCGTGGTGACCTTCCTGCACGTGGTCTTCGGGGAGATGGTGCCCAAGAACATGTCCGTCTCGGCCGCCGACCGCGCGGTGCTGCTGCTGGCCCCGCCGCTGGTGTTCGTCTCGCGGGTGGTCAAGCCCGTCATCGCAACGCTGAACTGGTCGGCCAACCACGTGCTGAAGCTGCTGGGCATCGAGCCGAAGGACGAGGTGTCCTCGACCTTCACCCTCGACGAGCTGCAGTCCATCGTCGCGGAGTCCACGAAGGAGGGCACCGTGGCCGACCAGACCGGCCTGCTCTCCGGGGCCCTGGAGTTCTCCGCCAAGCGCACCGCCGACGTCATGGTGCCCCTGCACGAGCTCGTCACCCTGCCGGAGGACGTGTCCCCGGCGGAGGTGGAGAAGGCGGTGGCCCGCACCGGGTTCTCGCGCTTCGCCCTGACCGAGGACGACGGCGTGCTCAACGGCTACCTGCACATCAAGGACGTGCTCTCCATCCCGGGCAGCCGGTACACCGAGCCCGTGCCGGTGACCCGGGTCCGGTCCCTGGCCAACCTGCGGCCCGAGATCGAGATCGACGACGCCCTCGCGGCGATGCAGCGCACCGGCTCGCACCTGGCCCGGGTGGTCGACGCGGGCGGGCGGACGCTGGGCGTGCTCTTCCTCGAGGACGTCCTCGAGGAGCTCGTGGGCGAGATCCGCGACACCACGCAGGACCGGCGCCAGCGCCGCGGGGACCGGGTCGACACCTCGGAGCCGCCGCGCTGAGCCGGCGGGCTGAACCGGCGGACTGAGCCGCTGCGCCGGCCCGCCGCGCGCCGGGGGCTCAGGCCAGGACCCGCACCGCCGCGGGGAGCACGTCCACCCGCACGGGCAGCGGGCCGAGGCGCTCCCCGTCGGCGTAGGCGGTGACGCCCGGGGCCGCCACGCGCACCGAGCGCACCCGCTCGACCCGCACGCTGGGCAGGGCGACGTGGCGGCCCGAGAACAGCCGCGGGAACAGCACCAGGAACCGCGCCCGCCCCAGGGGCGCCACGGTGAACAGCTCCAGCAGCCCGTCGTCCTCACGGGCGCCGGGCACGATGGGCAGCCCGCCGCCGACCGAGGAGGTGTTGGCCACGTTCAGGAGCACCCCCGCCCGGTCCTCCGTGCGGCACCGTCCCGCGGCGTCCTCGACCTCCAGCCGGTAGGCGACGGTGCGCAGGCGCACGATCTCCACCAGGACGGCCAGCAGGTAGCTGCGGGGCCCGGTCAGCCGCGGCCAGCGGTTGGCCCGCTCGTTGACCACGGCGTCGAAGCCCGCGCACAGGGCGGTCCCGAAGCATCGGGTGCGCCCGTCCGGGAAGCGGACGCGCCCGACGTCGAGCCGGCGCGGGGCCGGGTCGTCGAGCCGGCGCAGGATCCGTCCCGCCGCGCCCACAGGGTCCCGCAGGGGGACGGCGAGATGACGGGCCAGGTCGTTGCCGGTGCCGCAGGGCACCACGCCCAGCGGGATGTCGACGCCCTGCTCGGCGAGCTCCACGAGCACGTCCAGGCCGGCCTGGACCATGCCGTCCCCGCCCACGACCACCAGGGCGCGGACGGAGCGCGCGGCGGCGCGGAGCCGGTCGCGGACCAGCGTCACCAGGGTGTCGAGGTCCCCGGCGGAGAGCACCACGGCGTCGTCGCCGCCGGTGCGCAGCAGGTCCGCGGCCCGGTGGGCCTCCGCCAGGGCCCGGCCGCGGCCGGCCCGGGGGTTGACGGCGAGGAGGAAGGTGCCGCGGCGGGGGGACGCCGGCTCAGCCATCGGTGCGGCCCGCGCTGCAGGCGGCGCACAGGCCGGTGATCTCGACCGTGTGGTCCACCTCGGTGAAGCCGTGGGCGGCGGCGGTGCGCCCGGCCCACTCCTCGACCGCGGGGGCCTCGAGCTCCACGGCGGCGCCGCAGCGGCGGCAGACCAGATGGTGGTGGTGGTGCTCGGCCGCGCAGCGGCGGTAGATCGCCTCGCCGTCGCCGCCGCGCAGGACGTCCACCTCCCCGAGCTCGGACATCGACTGCAGGATCCGGTAGGTCGTGGCCAGGGACACGGACTCGCCGCGCGCCCGCAGCAGGGCGTGCAGGTCCTGCGTGGAGATGAAGTCCTCCAGGGAGGCCAGGGCCTGGCCGACGGCACGGCGCTGCCGGGTGTTGCGGACCTCACCGCCCCCGCCGGTTCGCACGCTCACGCCTCGTCCTCTCGTCGGTCTGCTCCGCCGGCGGCCGGGTCCGGCCGCCGGCGCCCGGACGCGCCCGGGCGAGCCACCAGCTTAACAAGGCGGGTGCCGGCACGCTCCCGGGGCCGCCATCGGGGCCGGGCTAGGCTGGGCCCATGGAGCTCATCAAGTACACCCACTCGTGCGTGCGGCTCGAGCACGAGGGCCGGGTCCTGGTCATCGACCCGGGCAACCTCGCCGGGCCGGAGGAGCTGGCCCGGGCCCTCGACGGGGCGCACGTGCTGCTCGTGACGCACGTGCACCCGGACCACCTGGACGCCGAGCCCGTGCAGGAGCACCTGCGGGCGCACCCGGAGATCCAGGTGCACGCCCCGGCGGCCGTGGCCGCCGGGCTGCGGGAGGCGCTCGGGGAGGGGGCCTCCGTGCACGACGCCGCGCCGGAGACCGTGCTGGAGCTGGACGGCTTCACGGTGCGCACCTTCGGCGGTCAGCACGCCCTGATCCACCCGCTGATCCACACCGTCGACAACGTGGGCTACCTGGTCAACGACACCGTCTACCACCCCGGCGACTCCTTCGTGGTCCCGCACGGGCTGGAGGTCCCGGTGCTGCTGGCCCCGATCCACGCGCCCTGGAACAAGCTCTCGGAGGTCGTCGACTTCGTCGTGGCCGTGCGCCCGCGGCGGGTCTTCCCGATCCACGACGGGCTGCTCTCGGCCCACGGCTTCCGCATCATCGAGAGCCAGCTGACGGCGTTCGCCGCGAAGTACGGCGCCGAGTACCGTCACCTGGACGCCGGGCAGCGCGTGCGCCTGTAGCCGCCCCGGGGCCGCCGCCGCGGCCGGCACCTAACACGGACCTGACCGCGGACACCGTCCGCACGAGGAGCGAAGGAGCACCTGTGAGCACCGTCTTCACCAAGATCATCGAGGGGGAGATCCCCGGCCGCTTCGTGTGGCAGGACGAGCGCTGCGTGGCGTTCCTGTCCATCGAGCCGCTCGGGCCGGGACACACCCTGGTGGTCCCGCGGGAGGAGTACGACCACTGGATCGACCTGCCCGAGGACCTGGCCGCCCACCTGATGGTGGTCTCCCGGAGGATCGGCCGCGCGCTCGACGCCGTGTGGCGGCCCGCGCGGGTGGGCCAGATGATCCAGGGCTTCGAGGTCCCGCACACCCACGTGCACGTGTGGCCCGCGAACTCCGTCGAGCAGTTCCAGTTCGCCAACGCGGACCGGCACCCCGATCCGGCCGCGATGGACGAGGCCGCCGCGCGGATCCGGGCGGCGCTGGTCGACGCCGGGCACGGCAGCTCGGTCCCGCAGCCCTGACCGCGGCCCGACCGGGCCCTGCCCGCCCCGCCGCGGCCCGGCGGGCGGGCACGGGTCAGGCCCGGGCGGCCTCCAGGGCGTCCTTGAGGGCCTTGCGGATCCGCTTCTCCGACACCGAGTGGGCGGTGCCCAGCTCCTGGGCGAAGAGGGAGACCCGCAGCTCCTCGATCATCCAGGCGACCCGGCGCAGCTCCTCGGGCACCGGCGCCGAGGGCGGCAGGGCGTCCAGCGCGGCGTCGTAGTCGTCCTCGAGCTTCTGCACCGCGAGCAGGTGCACCGTGTCCCGCTGCAGGTGCCCCGCGAGCTTCTCCAGGCGCACCTCCATGGCCCGCACGTAGCGGGGCAGGTGCTGGAGCTGGTCGTAGCCGGTGGCGGCCACGAAGCCGGGGTGCACCAGGTGCTCCAGCTGGGCCTTGACGTCGTTGAGGGAGTTCACCGCGGCGAGGGAGGGCGCCCGCTTCAGCTGCTTGCGGATCCGGGCGGCCCCGGAGAGCACCTGCTCCACCAGCGCGGTGACCTGGAAGACCGTGTCGATGAGCTCGGCCCGCACGTGCTCGTGCAGGGCGTCGTACTCCGCGCGCGTGAACGGCGGCTCGGGCGGGGTGAGCTTGTCGATCGCCGCGATCGTGCAGTCGGCGATGAGCTCGGTCACGGACCCGTGCGGGTTCTGCGTGAAGACGAGCTTCTCCTTGTTGTTGAGGTGCTCGAGCACGTACCGCTCGGGGGAGGGGACGCGCAGCAGCAGCAGGGCGACGACCCCGCGGCGCTGGGCGGCCCGCTGCTCCGCCGCCGAGGACAGGATGCGCACCGCCACGGTGGTGTCCCGGCCCGGGGCCCGCCGGCCCGGCGGACGGGCCGCGCCCTCCCGGGGTCGCTCGGGCACGAGCGCCGGCCAGCCGGTGATCCGCTGGCCCGCCACGGTCGTCTCCACGCTGCGCGGCAGGTCCGGCTCCGGCCACGCGGTCAGGCCCGTGCGCTCGAGGGCCGGCGCCGCCGGGGCGTCCGCCCGGGGCGGGGCGGGGGAGGGCCGGCCCGCCCCGTCGGGGGACCCGGACCGCCCGGGCCCCGACCGGCCGGGGCCGGCCGCGGGCACCGCGCCCAGGGACTCGGCCAGGGCCGCCCGGATCTCGCCGTGCAGCTCCGCCTTGAGCTGCTCCAGGTCCTGGCCCTCCCCGAGCACCCGGTTGCGGCGGTCCCGCACCTCGAAGCGCATCCGCAGGTGCGCCGGGACCGCGTCCCAGTTCCACGACCCGGGGGGCACCACGTGGCCCCTGAGCCGGCGCAGCACGAGCTCCAGGGACGGCTCGAGGGCGTCGACGGCGGGGTCGAAGTCCTCCTGCAGCATCCGCACGGCCTGGCGGGCGACGTCCGGGGCGGGCACGAAGTTGCGCCGCACGGCCTTGGGCAGGGACCGGATGAGCGCGGTCACCAGCTCCGTGCGCAGACCGGGGATCTGCCACTCGAACGGCGCGGGGTCGAGCTGGTTGAGGAAGAGCACGGGCACCCGCACGGTCACGCCGTCGGCCTGGTCCGCGCCGGGGGCGAACTCGTAGACGAGGTCCAGCACGAGCTCCCCGTCGGGGGTCCGGCGCACCCACTGCCGCGGGTACAGGGACTCGTCGTAGTCGCGGGCGTCCTCGGCGATCAGGTCTTCGGGGTCGAGGTCGAGCAGGTGCTCGTCCTGGTGCCGGGCCTTCTTCCACCAGGCGTCGAAGTGCCGGGACGAGACCACCGAGGCCGGGATCCGGGCGTCGTAGAACGCGAACAGGGCCTCGTCCTCGACGCGCAGGTCCTTGCGGCGCAGCCGGTTCTCGAGCTCCTCGACCTCGGCCAGGCGCTTGCGGTTGCGGGCCCAGAACCGGTGCCGGGTCTGCCAGTCGCCCTCGACGAGCGCGTGGCGGATGAACAGCTCCCGCGCCAGCGCCGGGTCCACCCGCCAGAAGTTGATCCGGCGCTGGGCCACCACGGGCACGCCGTAGAGCGTGACCTTCTCGTAGGCCATCACGGAGCCCTGGGCGCGGGACCAGTGCGGCTCCGACACGCTGCGCTTGACCAGGTGCGGGGCCAGCTCCTCGGCCCACAGGGGATCGATCGCGGCGTTGACGCGCGCCCACAGCCGGGAGGTCTCCACCAGCTCCGCGGACATGATCCAGTCCGGGGACTTCTTGAACAGGTTGGAGCCGGGGAAGACCGCGAACCGGGAGCCCCGCGCGCCCTGGTACTCGCGCTTGCGCTCGTCCTTGAGCCCGATGTGGCTGAGCAGGCCGGCGAGCAGGGACACGTGGATCTCCCGCTCCTTGCCGGAGGGGTCCACCTCCCGGCCCTTGCCGACCCGGATGCCGACCTGCTGGCCCATCTGGCGCAGCTGGGCGTAGAGGTCCTGCCACTCGCGGATCCGCAGGAAGTTCAGGAACTCCCGCTGGCACAGCTTGCGGAACCGGGTCGAGGAGAGCTCCTCCTGCTGCTCCTGGACGTAGCGCCACAGCAGCAGCCAGCTGGTGAAGTCGGAGGTCTCGTCGAAGAAGCGCTTGTGCAGCTCGTCGGCCTGCTGCCGCTTCTCCAGGGGCCGCTCCCGGGGGTCCTGCACGGTCAGCGCCGCGGCGAGCACCATGACCTCCCGGGCGCAGCCCCGCCGGTCGGCCTCCACGATCATCCGGCCCAGCCGGGGGTCCACCGGCAGCTGCGCCAGCTGGCGCCCCACCGCGGTCAGCGGGCCGCCGCCGTCCTCGTCCCGGCGCTCCCGCGGGGCGGCGCCCGGGGTGCCGCCCCGCGGCTCCTTGAGCGCGCCGAGCTCCCGCAGCAGCGCCACGCCGTCCTTGACGGCCCGCGACTCCGGCGGCTCCACGAAGGGGAAGCGCTCGATGTCCCCGGGCTCCTTGACGACGCCCACGGAGGTCATCTGCAGGATCACGGACGCGAGGCTGGTGCGCAGGATCTCGGGGTCGGTGAACTCCGGGCGGGAGAGGTAGTCCTCCTCCGCGTAGAGCCGGATGCAGATGCCGTCCGAGACGCGCCCGCACCGGCCCGCCCGCTGGTTCGCGGAGGCCTGGGAGATGCGCTCGATGGGCAGCCGCTGCACCTTGGTGCGCGCCGAGTACCGGGAGATGCGGGCGGTGCCGGGGTCGATGACGTACTTGATGCCCGGGACGGTCAGGGACGTCTCGGCCACGTTGGTGGCCAGCACGATCCGCCGCCGCCCGGACGGGGCGAACACCCGGTGCTGCTCCGCCATGGAGAGCCGGCCGAACAGGGGGAGGACCTCGGCGTCGGCCATCCCGCGGATCCGCTTGAGCGCGGCCTCCAGCGCCTCCTGGGCGTCGCGGATCTCGCGCTCGCCGGCGAAGAAGATCAGGATGTCCCCGGGCGGCTCGTGGGAGAGCTCCTCGACCGCGTCGCAGACCGCGTCGATCGGGTCGCGGTCCTCGTCCTCCAGGCCGTCGCCGGCGTCCTCGCCGTCCGGCCCGCCGTCCCCGGACCGCGGCTCGGACAGCGGGCGCCAGCGGATCTCCACGGGGTAGGTGCGCCCGGAGACCTCGATGACCGGCGCCGGCTCGGGCTCCCCGCCGGCGTCCGGCCCGGCCGCGCCGTCGGGCTCCGGGGCGAAGTGCCGGGCGAAGCGCTCCGGGTCGATCGTGGCCGAGGTGATGATGACCTTGAGGTCCGGGCGCCGGGGCAGGATCCGCCGCAGGTAGCCCAGCAGGAAGTCGATGTTCAGGGAGCGCTCGTGCGCCTCGTCGATGATGATCGTGGAGTACCGGCGCAGCAGCCGGTCGTGCTGGATCTCGGCGAGCAGGATGCCGTCGGTCATCAGCTTGATCCGGGAGTCCGTGCCCACCTCGGAGGTGAAGCGCACCTGGTAGCCGACGGTCCCGCCGATCTTCTCGCCCAGCTCCGAGGCGATCCGCTCGGCCACGGAGCGCGCGGCGATCCGCCGCGGCTGGGTGTGCCCGATCAGCCCCTGCTCGCCCAGGCCGAGCTCGAGGCACATCTTCGGGATCTGCGTGGTCTTGCCGGAGCCGGTCTCGCCGGCGATCACGACCACCTGGTGCTCGGAGATCGCGCGCATGATGTCCTCCCGGCGCGCGGAGACCGGGAGGTTCTCGGGGTAGACGACGGTGCGGGGGCGGCTGAGCGATGCTGGCATGACCCCCCGATCCTACCGGCGACGGGCCCCCGGCAGAGCCCGGCCGCGGTGGACGATCCGGGCTCCTCGGTCCGCCGGCGACGCCGTTCTGTCATCATTTGTGAGCTGCCTCTCATTTCTCGACCGAACGGCAGGTAATATTCCTGACATCACCCGTTCCAGAAAGGACACACCATGCAGCGACTGTTCCCGTTGACGGCGGCCCTCGCCTCCTCCGCCCTCCTCCTCACGGGCTGCGGCGGCTCCGACAGCTCGGGCGCCGCCGGCTCCGGGGAGTCGGGCGCGGCCGTCGAGGAGGCCACCGTCGGGATCAGCCAGTTCGTGGAGCACCCCTCCCTCGAAGCCGCGCGCGAGGGCTTCGTCGCCGCGCTGGAGGAGGGCGGCTACACGGAGGGGGAGAACCTCACCCTCGACCTCCAGAACGCCTCCGGTGACCAGGGCACCTCCACCAGCATCGCCTCCAACTTCGCCGGCTCCGACGCCGACCTCGTCCTGGCCATCGCGACCCCCTCGGCCCAGGGCGTGGCCCAGGCCGTCACCGACCGGCCCGTGCTCTTCACCGCCGTGACCGACCCGGTCGAGGCGGGGCTCGTGGAGTCCCTGGAGAACCCCGGGGGCAACGTCACGGGCACCACCGACATGAACCCCGTCGCCGAGCAGATCGCGCTGATCAAGCAGCTCGACCCCGAGGCGACGTCCGTGGGCATCATCTACAGCTCGGGCGAGACCAACTCGCAGGTCCAGGTGGACATGGCCAAGGAGGCCGCCGCCGAGGAGGGCCTGGAGGTCGTCGAGAAGTCCGTGACCAACACCTCCGAGGTGGCCCAGGCCGCCGAGTCCTTCGACACGGACGCGATCTACGTGCCCACCGACAACAAGGTGGTCTCCGGCCTGGAGGCCGTCATCTCCGCCGCCGAGGCCAAGCAGATCCCGCTGATCGCGGGCGAGGGCGACTCCGTGGAGCGCGGCGCCCTCATCACCAAGGGCATCGACTACGAGCAGCTCGGCCGCCAGACCGGGGAGATGGCCGTGCGCATCCTCGCCGAGGGGGCCGACCCGGCCACCATGCCGGTGGAGTCCCAGGAGGAGACCGAGCTGGTCATCAACCTGCAGGCCGCCGAGCGGATGGGCGTGGAGGTCCCCCAGGAGCTGCAGGACTCCGCCGCGCAGGTCATCGAGTAGGCAGCGCCCGGGCCGCGCCCCGGCACCGGGCGACCCCCGGCGCCGGGCGACCCCCGGCGCCGGTCCACCCGGGCCCACCCCACCACACCCGGGGCGCCCCGCCCGATCGGCGGCGGCGCCCCGGGCCCCACCAACCAGAACGGATCCACCGAAAGTGATAGCCGGTATCGAACTCGGACTGCTGTACGCGGTCATGGCGCTGGGCGTCTACCTCACGTTCCGGGTGCTCGACTTCCCCGACCTGACGGTCGACCAGTCCTTCACCACGGGCGCCGCCACCACGGCGATGATCATCCTCGGCGGCGGCAGCCCCTGGCTCGCCACCGCCGCCGGTTTCGTGACCGGCGCGCTCGCCGGGCTGATCACGGGCCTGCTCCACACCAAGGCCCACATCAACGGGCTGCTCGCGGGCATCCTCACCATGACCGCCCTGTACTCCATCAACTTGCGCGTGATGGACGGGCGGGCGAACCTGTCCCTGCTGCGCGAGGACACGATCTTCACCCCGCTCGCCGAGCTGGGCGTGCAGGGGACGTGGATCGGCATCGCCCTGTTCCTGCTGGGCGTGGCCGTGGTGAAGGTGCTCCTCGACTGGTTCCTCTACACGGACGCCGGCCTGGCCATGCAGGCCACCGGCGACAACCCGGACATGATCCGCTCCTTCGGGGTGAACACGGACCACCAGAAGATGCTGGGGCTGTGCCTGTCCAACGGGCTCGTGGGCCTGGCCGGGTCCCTCGTGGCCCAGTACCAGGGCTTCGCCGACATCGGCATGGGCATCGGCCTGATCGTCGTCGGGCTCGCCTCCGTGATCCTGGGCCAGGGCCTGTTCGGCTCGCGCACCGTGGTCGTGGCCACCCTCGCCGTGATCCTCGGCTCGATCGTCTACCGCCTGGTGATCACCGTCGCCCTGCAGGCCGGGCTCAACCCCTCCGACATGAAGCTGATCTCCGCGGTCCTCGTGGTCCTCGCCCTGGTGGTCCCGCAGATGCAGTTCTTCCGGCGGCGCCGGGAGCGGCACCTGGCGAGCCAGGCGGCGCAGCTCGTGGACGACCTGACCGACACGCCCGCGACCACGAAGGCAGGTGCCTGAGCCGTGCTCACCATCGACAACGTCCACAAGACGTTCTTCGCCGGGACCGTCAACGAGCGCCGGGCCCTCGCCGGCGTCTCGCTGACCCTCCAGGAGGGCGACTTCCTCACCGTCATCGGCTCCAACGGCGCCGGGAAGTCCACGATCCTCAACACGATCTCCGGGACCCTGATCCCGGACACCGGCACCGTGCGCGTCGACGACACCGACGTCACCCGGCTGCCCGAGCACCGGCGCGCCCGGTACCTCTCCCGGGTCTTCCAGGACCCCATGAAGGGCTCCTCGCCGACCATGACGGTGGAGCAGAACATGGCCATCGCCCTCCAGCGGGGGAAGAAGCGCGGCCTCGTCCCGGGGCTCACCGGCGCGCGCCGGCAGCTGTTCCGGGACAAGCTCGCCACCCTCGAGCTCGGGCTGGAGAACCGGCTGGGCGCAAAGGTGGGGCTGCTCTCGGGCGGGCAGCGCCAGGCCCTGTCCCTGCTCATGGCCACGTTCTCCGAGCCGCGCATCCTGCTCCTCGACGAGCACACCGCGGCGCTGGACCCGCAGCGGGCGGACCTCGTCTCCCGGCTCACGGCGGACATCGTGGCCGAGCAGCACCTGACCACGGTGATGGTCACGCACAACATGGAGCAGGCGCTGCGCCTGGGCAACCGGCTGATCATGATGCACGAGGGGCGGGTGCTCTTCGAGCTCGACGCCGCCCAGAAGCAGACCATGACCGTGCCGGGGCTGCTCGAGCAGTTCCGCCGGCTCCAGCCGGGGGCGGAGCAGGGCGCCTTCGACGACGCTACGCTGTTCGAGAGCGTCAAGACCGAGGACGGCCACTGACCGCACGTCCGTGACCGGCGGGGCGGACGGGGCGGGCCGGGAACGGCCCGCCCCGTCCGCCGTCCCCCGCCGGACCCCACCAGCCCAGGAGGCCCCCACCGTGCCCGAGCCCACCGAGCAGCAGCGCGCCCGCCGCCGACGCGCCGGGGGGTGGATGCTGGCCGTGGGGGTGGTGGCGCTGTTCGCCTCCACGTTCACGGTGCCCGAGGCGCTCCACGACCTGGCCCGCGTCTCGGCCGGGCAGGAGGCCGGGCTGACGACGCGGGGGGTGGTGGTCACCGTCGTGGGTGCGGTGACCCTGCTCGGCGGCGGGGCCCTGGCGGTCCTCGGCTTCAACTGGCGCCGGTCGGTGGGGGAGGGCCCCCACCCGGAGGACCTGCTGCTCGACGAGCAGTACGGCGACGCGCCCGTGCGCCCGTACGACCCCGACCAGCTGCGCCGGCCGGGGCGCCCCGCCCCCGAGGACGGGCGGCGGGACGACCGGGCCTGAGCCCCGGCCTCAGCCGCGCGACCCCGTCCGGCCCGGGCCGTCCTCCGCGGCCGCCGGGGCGGCCTCCACCGCGGCGGCGTCCCCGCGGCCCGGGGCCCCGCGGCGCCGGCCGGTCAGCCGGGCGACGGCGTAGAGGACCGCTCCGGCCCCGATGAGGATCCCGCCGCGCCACCACACCTCGGCGCTCTGCTGGGACAGCAGGACGAGGCAGGACAGGACGGCCAGCACGGGCAGCGGCGTCCAGGCGCGGAAGTGCTCGTGCGCCACCCGCTCGCGCCGCAGCACGAGCACGGCGATGTTGGAGCTGAGGAAGACGAACAGCAGCAGCAGCACCAGGGTCTCGGCGAGGACCACGACCCCGCCGGTGGTGGTCAGCACCACGGCCACGGCGGTGGTGGCGGCGATCGCCGCCCAGGGGGTGCCGCGGCGCGGCAGCACCCGGGTGAAGACGCCGGGCAGCAGCCCCTGCACCCCCATCCCGTAGGCCAGCCGGCTGGCCATGATCATGGTCAGCAGCGCGCCGTTGGCCACCGCGACGAGCGCGATGAGGCTGAACAGCCAGCCCGGGACGGCGATGCCGGAGGCGCCGACGACGTCGAGCAGCGGGGCGCTCGAGGCCGCGAGCTCCTCCGCCGGCAGCACCACGGACGCCGCCGTGCCGACCAGCACGTACATCACGCCGGCCGCGGCGAGCGCGCCGAACAGCGCCCGGGGATAGGTGCGGGAGGGCTCCCGGAGCTCCTCCACGACGTTCGCGGAGGTCTCGAAGCCCACGAAGGAGTAGTAGGCGAGCAGCGCCCCGCCGAGGACCGCGGGCAGCGGGTCCACGCCCTCCCCGAAGCTCAGCGCCCGGCCGGGGTCGCCCTCGCCCCGGCCGAGCAGGACGGCCGCGGCCACGACGACGATCAGCAGGCCGGTCAGCTCCACCGCGGTCATCACGACGTTGGCCCGCAGGGACTCTTTGATCCCGCGCGCGTTGAGCAGGGCCACCAGGACCAGGAACACCGCGGCGCCGGCCACCGGGGGGACGTCGAGGAAGACCGAGAGGTAGTCGCCGCTGAAGGCCAGGGCCAGGGCGGCGGCGCTGACCACGCCGGCGGCGAGCATGCAGAAGCCGACGAGGTAGGACACGATGGGCAGGCGGAACGCCCGCTCGGCGAACACCGCCGCGCCCCCGGCGCGCGGGTACTTGGTGACCAGCTCGGCGTAGGAGGCCGCGGTCAGCAGCGCCAGCACCAGGGCCAGCACCATGGGCGCCCAGGTGACGCCCCCGACCCGGCCCGCGATGGCGCCCACCAGGGCGTAGACGCCGGCGCCGAGGACGTCGCCCAGGATGAACAGGAACAGGAGCGGTCCCGTGATGTCCCGCTTCAGGCCGGGACCGGCAGTGTGCTGTTGAGTCATGGGGGCACTCTATGCGCCCCCGCGCGCCAGGAACACGGGGCGAGGGCGGCCGGTGCGGCGGCGGGTACGACACAGGGCCCCGGACCGATCGGTCCGGGGCCCTGTGTGGTGTGGGGTGCCCGCGGTAGGATTCGAACCTACGGCCTTCTGCTCCGGAGGCAGACGCTCTATCCCCTGAGCTACGCGGGCCTTTCACCGCCTCAGCGATGAACCTCGACGATACTAGCAGGTTTTGCGCGGCTGTCGTTCCCCGTCCGGCGCGGGGCCTCCGGGGCGCCCGGTTACACTGGTTCGGTGACTCCAGAACAACTTTCTCTCGCCGTATCCGCATGCCTGCAGGACGCCGTGGCCCAGGGTGATCTCGCCCTCGCCGACGGCGCCGCGCTGCCGGAGGTGCGCATCGAGCGACCGAAGAACCGGGAGCACGGGGACTGGGCGACCAACGTCGCCATGCAGCTGGCCAAGAAGGTCGGCCGCGCCCCCCGCGACGTCGCCGCCGTGGTGCAGGACCGGCTGCGGGCCGCCCCGGGCGTGGCCGCCGTCGACGTGGCCGGGCCGGGCTTCCTCAACATCACCCTCGACGCCGCCGCCGCCGGCGGGATCGCCCGCACCGTGGTGGAGCAGGGGCGGGCCTTCGGCCGGGGGGACGCGCTGGCCGGGACGTCCATCAACCTGGAGTTCGTCTCGGCGAACCCCACCGGACCGGTGCACCTGGGCGGCACGCGCTGGGCGGCCGTCGGCGACTCCCTCGCGCGGGTGCTCGAGGCGCAGGGCGCCGACGTGGTCCGGGAGTACTACTTCAACGACGCCGGCGCTCAGATCGACCGCTTCGCCCGCTCGCTGCTGGCCCGCGCCCAGGGCGAGCCCGCCCCGGAGGACGGCTACGGCGGGGAGTACATCACCGAGATCGCCGAGCGGATCGTGGCCGAGAACCCCGGCGTGCTCGAGTCCGGGGATCCCCAGGAGGGCTTCCGGGCCGCCGGCGTGGAGCTGATGTTCGCGGAGATCAAGTCCTCGCTGCACGAGTTCGGCGTGGACTTCGACGTGTACTTCCACGAGCAGTCCCTGTTCGGCAACGGCGCGGTGGAGGGGCTGCTCGAGCAGCTCAAGACCTCCGGCGCCCTCTACTTCGCGGACGGGGCGTGGTGGCTGCGCTCCAGCGCCTACGGCGACGACAAGGACCGGGTGGTGATCAAGTCCGACGGCCAGGCCGCCTACATCGCCGGGGACATCGCCTACTTCAAGAACAAGCGGGACCGCGGCGCGGACCTGTGCATCTACATGCTCGGCGCCGACCACCACGGGTACGTGGCCCGGCTCAAGGCCGCCGCGGCCGCCCTGGGCGACGCCCCGGAGCGGGTCGAGGTCCTCATCGGCCAGATGGTCAACCTGGTCAAGGACGGGGTGCCCGTGCGGATGTCCAAGCGCAACGGCACGGTGGTGACCATGGAGGACCTCGTCGAGGCCGTCGGCGTGGACGCCGCCCGCTACTCGCTGACCCGCTTCTCCGTGGACTCCAACATCGACATCGACCTGGACCTGCTGACCCGCCGGTCCAACGAGAACCCGGTCTTCTACGTGCAGTACGCCCACGCCCGCACCTGCGCCGTGGGCCGCAACGCCGAGGCCGCCGGGGTCTCCCGCACCGGGGCGGACGGCGGGGCCGTGTTCGACGCCGCCCTGCTCGACCACCCGATGGAGGGGGAGCTGCTCGCGGCCCTGGGCCAGTACCCCTCGGTGCTCGCGCAGGCCGCCGAGTTCCGGGAGCCGCACCGGGTGGCGCGCCACCTGGAGGTCCTCGCCGGCACCTACCACCGCTGGTACGACGTCTGCCGCGTGGCCCCGCAGGGCGACGACGACGTCACCGACCTGCACCGCACCCGGCTGTGGCTCAACGACGCCGCACGCCAGGTCCTGGCCAACGGCCTGGACCTGCTCGGCGTGTCGGCCCCCGAGAGGATGTGATCGCATGACCGCCGACCCCACGACCCGCACCGGGGGCTCACCGCTGGCCCCCGCGTGGCTCAGCGTGCCCGAGGACCTCGACGCGCTCGACCCGGCCATCTGGCCCGAGGCGTTCCGGCGCGACGCCGAGGGAGTGCTGACCGTGGCGGGGATCCCCGCCACGGAGCTCGCCGAGCGCTACGGCACCCCCTCCTACGTCTACTCCGAGGACACCTTCCGGGCCCGCGCCCGCGAGTTCCGCACCGCCTTCACCGAGGCGTTCGCGCGGATCGGGGCGGAGGTCTCCGTCTACTACGCCGGGAAGTCCTTCCTGACCACCGAGGTGGTGCGCTGGATCCGGGAGGAGGGGCTCAACGTCGACACCTCCTCCGGCGGGGAGCTGGCCGTGGCCCTGCGCGGCGGCATGGAGCCGGCCCGGATCGCGCTGCACGGCAACAACAAGTCCGCCGCCGAGATCACCCGGGCCCTCGACAACGGGCTCGGGCGGATCGTGGTGGACTCCCTGGCCGAGATCGAGCTCGTCGCGCACCTGGCGCGCACCCTGGGCGTCGTGGCGCCGGTGATGATCCGGGTGACCCCGGGGGTGCACGCCTCCACGCACGAGTTCATCGCCACCGCCCACGAGGACCAGAAGTTCGGCCTGTCCCTGGCGGCGCCCGAGGACGGCGGGGACAGCCCCGCCATGCAGGCCGTCGCCGCCTGCGTGGTGGACCCCGACCTCGACCTGCGCGGCCTGCACTGCCACATCGGCTCCCAGATCTTCGACGCCGACGGCTTCGGGAAGGCGGCCGAGCGGGTGCTGACCTTCATGGCGCGGGCCGACGAGCGCTTCGGGCTGACCCTGCCGGAGCTGGACCTCGGCGGCGGCTACGGCATCGCCTACACCGAGGCGGACACCCCGCGCCCGGCGCGCGAGATCGCCGAGTCCCTCGCGGACCAGGTGGCGGCCACGGCCCGGTCCCTGCACATGGCCGTCCCGCACCTGTCGATCGAGCCCGGCCGGGCGATCTCGGGCCCCTCCGCGTGCACCCTCTACACCGTGGGCACGCTCAAGACCGTGACCGTCGAGGACGGTGCCCGGCGGCGCTACGTGTCGGTGGACGGCGGGATGAGCGACAACGCCCGTCCCGTGCTCTACGGTGCGGACTACACCGCCGTGCTCGCCAACCGCCGCGCCGAGGGCGCCCCCGTGCTCTCCCGCGTGGTCGGCAAGCACTGCGAGTCCGGGGACGTCGTGGTCCGGGACGTCTACCTGCCGGAGGACCTCGCCCCCGGCGACGTCCTGGCGGTGCCGGCCACAGGCGCCTACTGCTGGGCCCTGGCCAGCAACTACAACTGGATCGCCCGCCCGCCGGTCGTCGCCGTGCGCACCGCCGCGGACGGGCCCGAGGCCCGGCTCATCGTGCGGGGCGAGACCGAAGAAGACCTGTTCGCCCGCGACCTGGGAGCCTGATTGAGCGACTCGACCCCTGCGACCCCCCGCCCGACCACGACCGTGAAGGTCGCCCTGCTCGGGGCAGGAAACGTCGGCGCCGAGGTGGCCCGCATCCTGCTGGACCACGGCGCCGAGATGGCCGCCCGCGTGGGCGCCCCCATCGAGCTGTCCGGCATCGCCGTCCGGGACCTCGCCGCGCGGCGCACCGTGGAGCTGCCCGAGGAGCTGCTCACCACCGACGCCGAGGCCCTCATCGACGCCGCGGATGTGGTCATCGAGCTCACCGGGGGCATCGAGCCCGCCCGCAGCCGCATCCTGCGGGCCCTGCACGCGGGCAAGCCGGTGATCTCCGGCAACAAGGCCCTCATCGCCCGGCACGGCCGCCAGCTGCAGGACGCGGCGGACGCCGCCGGGGTGCCCCTGTCCTACGAGGCCGCCGTGGCCGGGGCGATCCCGATCGTGCGGCCCATGGCCGACTCGCTGGCGGGGGACCGGGTGGACCGCGTGCTGGGCATCATGAACGGCACCACCAACTACATCCTCGACCAGATGGACACCACCGGCGCGCAGTTCGACGACGCGCTCGCCGAGGCCCAGCGGCTGGGCTACGCCGAGGCGGACCCGACCGCCGACGTCGAGGGCCACGACGCCGCGGCCAAGGCCGCGATCCTGGCGTCCCTGGCCTTCCACTCCACCTTCACCATCGACGACGTCTACTGCCGGGGCATCACCGGCGTCACCGCCGCGGACGTCGCCGCCGCCGCGGAGGCCGGCTACGTCATCAAGCTCCTCGCCGTGTGCGAGCGCTGCGCGGACGGGGTGAACCTGCGGGTCACCCCCACCATGATCCCGCGCGAGCACCCACTGGCCGGCGTGCACGGCGCCTACAACGCCGTGTTCGTCGAGGCCGCCAACGCCGGGTCCCTGATGTTCTACGGCGCCGGCGCCGGGGGCACCCCCACCGCCTCGGCCGTGCTGGGCGACTTCGTCTCGGCGGCCCGGCGCCTGGTGCTCGGGGCCCCGGCCCAGGGCGCGGAGCCGCACGCCCAGCTGCCCGCGGTGGCCATGGACGACGTGCGCACCAGCTTCTCCATCACCCTCACCGTGCAGGACCGGCTCGGCGTCCTGGCGCGGATCGCCCAGGTCTTCGCCGACCACGGCGTGTCCATCTACACGATGCAGCAGAAGGACGACCCGCACGGGTCCGTGCAGCGCTCCGAGATCCGCCTGGTGACCCACCGCGGCACCAACAAGGACCTCGTGGCCACCGTGGAGGCCCTGCGCGAGCTGCCCTTCGTCGAGGACGTCACCGGCGTGATCCGCGTGGAGCACGCCGACTGACCCCTCGGCGGCGTCCTCTCGCGCGGCGCCGCCCCGCCCCCGGGCACCAGCCCCCCACCGCACCGTTCGCAGTCCACAGGAAGAGATCCAGCACATGGCACACGTCTGGCAGGGCGTCATCAACGAGTACCGGGACCGGCTGCCGGTCACCGACTCCACCGAGGTCATCACCATGGGGGAGGGCGGCACGCCGCTCATCCGGGCCCGCGCCCTGTCGGAGCTCACCGGCAACACGGTCTGGCTGAAGTTCGAGGGGATGAACCCCACCGGCTCGTTCAAGGACCGGGGCATGACCATGGCGATCACCAAGGCCAAGGAGGAGGGCGCCGAGGCCGTCGTGTGCGCCTCGACCGGCAACACCTCGGCGTCCGCGGCGGCCTACGCCCAGCAGGCCGGGCTCACCTGCGCGGTGCTCGTGCCCGAGGGGCGGATCGCCATGGGCAAGCTCTCCCAGGCGGTGGCGCACGGGGCGGACATCCTGCAGGTGGACGGCAACTTCGACAACTGCCTCGAGGTCGCGCGCAAGCTCTCCGAGTCCTACCCCGTGTTCCTGGTGAACTCCGTGAACCCCTACCGGATCGAGGGGCAGAAGACCGGTGCGTTCGAGGTGGTCGACACCCTCGGCGACGCCCCGGACTACCACCTGCTGCCGGTGGGCAACGCGGGCAACATCACCGCGTACTGGAAGGGGTACCAGGAGTACGCCCGGCCCTACGACTCCGCGACCGCCGGGCAGCTGCCGGCCGCGTCGACGAAGCTGCCCGTGATGTGGGGCTTCCAGGCCGAGGGCGCCGCCCCGCTGGTGCTCGGCCACCCGGTCACCGAGCCCGAGACCATCGCCACCGCCATCCGGATCGGCAACCCGGCCTCGTGGGACACCGCGATCGCCGCCCGGGACGAGTCCGGCGGGCTGATCGGCTCCGTCTCCGACGACGAGATCCTCGCCGCCCACCGCTGGCTCTCCGCGCGGGAGGGCGTGTTCGTGGAGCCCGGCTCCGCCGCGGGCGTGGCCGGGCTGCTCCAGAAGCACGCCGCCGGCGAGGCGCCCACCGGGGCCACGATCGTGATCACCGTGACCGGCCACGGGCTGAAGGACCCGCAGTGGGCCGTGAAGGCCGCCGAGTTGGAGGACCCCTCGCTGACCGAGCCGAAGCGGGTGCCCTTCGACGTCGTGGCCGTGGCCGCGGCGCTGGGCCTGGAGTAGGCCCGGATGTTTGAGATCGGGCAGCGGGTCGAGCTCAGCGTGCCCGGGTCCACGGGCAACGTGGGCCCCGGGTACGACAGCCTGGGCCTGGCGCTCGGCCACTACGACGACCTCGCCGTGACGGTGACCAGGGCCGGGCTGGACTTCGAGCTGCACGGGGAGGGCTCGCAGGCCGTGCCCCGCACCGCGGAGCACCTGGTGGTGCGCGCCATGCGCGCCGCCTTCCGCGCCGCGGGCGTCGAGCAGCCGCCCGGGCTGCGGCTCGAGGCGACCAACCGCATCCCGCACGGCCGGGGCATGGGCTCGAGCGCCTCCGCCGTGGTGGCGGGCGTGCTGGCCGCGAACGCGCTGCTGCCCGCCGGGCGCGCCCTCGACGACCGGCAGCTGCTGCAGGTCGCCGCCGCGATGGAGGGCCACCCGGACAACGTGGCCCCGTCCCTCTACGGGGGCCTCGTCATCTCCTGGAGCGGGTCCGACGGCTACCGCAGCGTCCCCGTCACCGTCCACGAGGACGTGGTGCCGGTGGTCGCGATCCCCGACTACGAGGTGCCCACCCGGCTCGCGCGGTCCCTGCTGCCCGCGACCGTCCCGCACCACGACGCCGCGGTCAACGCCGGGCGGACGGCGCTGCTCGTGGAGGCCATGACGCGCCGCCCCGAGCTGCTGCTGCCGGCCACCGAGGACCGGCTGCACCAGCCGTACCGGGCCTCGGCGATGCCCCCGAGCGCCCGGCTCATGGCGGCGTTGCGGGACCGGGGCCTGCCCGCCATGATCTCGGGCGCCGGACCGACCGTCCTGGTGCTGGCCGCGGGCCCGGCGCAGGCGGAGGCGACCGAGCGCGCGCTCGCGGAGCTCGTGCCCGCCGGCGCCTCCGAGGTCTCCTGGCGTGTCCTCCGTCTGCGGGTCGACGGGCAGGGTGCTAAGCTGAAGAAGCACCCGCAGAAGATCCAGGGGTAGGAGACCGCGCCCGGCGCGGTGAGGACAGCGGGCATCATGAGGGGCGTGGCCCCGGGCGGATGCCCTCGAACTCTCGCCTCCACCGCTTCCGATCCTCCGGTGATCCCCCGCCGGCACCGGCTTCCACGATGCCGACGGCGCACCGGCCCGCAGTCTGCGGACCGGGGCGCACCACCATCTGACGGGTGACACCCTGTTCGCCCAGGCTGCCGCGCCCTCAAGTGCGCCCCGCCGCCGGAGGCCCGCGTGCGCGGCCCGCCGGGAACCCATCACGGTCCTGGACTCTGAGATCCACGGACCCCCCACCGAGGGAGAAGGACACTTCGTGACCGAGACCACCGACCTTTCCACGGGTACGGAAGAGACCACCACCGACACCAGGAACGCGGGCCTGTCCGCGCTCAAGCTGGCCCAGCTCCAGGCGCTCGCCTCCCAGCTCGGCATCACCGGCGCCCGCCGGATGCGCAAGAGCCTGCTGGTCGACGCGATCGCCGCCCACCAGCGCGGCGGCGCCGTGGCCGACCGCGACCGCGCCGTCGAGCAGAAGATCGCCCAGACGGTGGAGAAGACCGCCGACCAGCAGGCCGCCGCCGAGCGCCCCGCGGAGGACGCGGGCCGGCCCGCCGCGGCGGCTCAGCCCGCCGCCGAGCAGGGCGGCCAGGAGGCCGCGCCGCAGCGGCGCACCCGCTCCCGCCGGGCCACCAGCACCGGTGTGGTCGCCCCCGCGGAGCAGGACGGCTCCGCGCGTCCGGCCGAGGCCGGCGAGGCGGGGACCCCGTCCGCCGCCGACCGGGCCGCCGCCGACCGGACCGTCCCCGAGCAGTCCGCGCCGGCGACCTCCGGCGAGGACGCCTCCGGGCCGGAGGGCGAGGGCGGCCGCGGCCGCAACCGCAACCGGCGCAACCGCGGCCGGGAGGAGAACGGCGGCAGCGGCCAGGAGAGCCCGCTGCGCGCCGAGGAGACCCGCCCCTCGGCCGACGGCCGCGACGAGGACCAGCCGAAGCAGGACCGCAACCGCACCCAGGACCGGGGTCAGGGCAGGAACGGCCAGGACAACCGCCAGGACCGCAACGGCCAGGACAACCGGGGCCAGGAGAAGAGCGGCCAGGACCGGAACGGCCAGGACAAGAACGACGGGCGCGGCAAGGGCGGCAAGCCCCAGGAGTCGAAGGGCCAGGACAGCCGCGGCCAGGACAGCCGTCAGGACAACCGCGGCCAGGACGGGGAGGGCGGCAGCCGCCGCAGCCGCCGCAACCGCAACCGCAACGAGCGCAACGACCGCGCCGAGCGCAACGACCGCGCCGACCGCGCCGAGCGCAACGAGCGCCGCAACCGGCGCGGGCGCAGCACCGGCCCCGAGGTGGACGACACGGAGTTCACCGAGGACGACGTGCTGCTGCCCGTCGCGGGCATCCTGGACGTGCTGGACAACTATGCGTTCGTGCGCACGTCCGGCTACCTGCCGGGCCCCAACGACGTGTACGTCAGCCTCGCCCAGGTCAAGAAGCACAACCTGCGCAAGGGCGACGCGGTGGTCGGCGCGATCCGGGCCCCGCGCGACGGCGAGCAGCAGAACAACACCCGGCAGAAGTTCAACGCCCTCGTCCAGCTGACCACGGTCAACGGCAAGAAGGCCGAGGACAACAAGGACCGCGTCGACTTCGGCAAGCTGATCCCGCTCTACCCGCAGGAGCGGCTGCGCCTGGAGACGGAGCCCAAGAAGATCGGGCCCCGCGTCGTCGACCTCGTCGCGCCCATCGGCAAGGGCCAGCGCGGTCTGATCGTCTCCCCGCCCAAGGCCGGCAAGACGCTGATGCTGCAGGCGATCGCCAACGCGATCACCACCAACAACCCCGAGGTCCACCTCATGATGGTGCTCGTCGACGAGCGCCCCGAGGAGGTCACGGACATGCAGCGCACCGTGAAGGGCGAGGTCATCGCCTCGACGTTCGACCGCCCGGCCGACGACCACACCACGGTCGCCGAGCTGGCGATCGAGCGGGCCAAGCGCCTGGTGGAGATGGGCATGGACGTGGTGGTCCTGCTGGACTCCATGACCCGCCTGGGCCGTGCCTACAACCTCTCGGCCCCCGCCTCCGGGCGCATCCTGTCCGGCGGCGTGGACTCCGCGGCGCTGTACCCGCCGAAGAAGTTCTTCGGCGCGGCCCGCAACATCGAGAACGGCGGCTCGCTGACCATCCTGGCGACCGCCCTGGTGGAGACCGGGTCCAAGATGGACGAGGTCATCTTCGAGGAGTTCAAGGGCACCGGCAACATGGAGCTGCGCCTGTCCCGCTCGCTCGCGGACAAGCGGATCTACCCGGCCGTGGACGTCAACTCCTCGGGCACCCGCCGCGAGGAGAACCTGCTCTCGCCCGACGAGATCAAGATCATGTGGAAGCTGCGCCGGGTGCTCTCCGGCCTGGACCAGCAGCAGGCGCTCGAGCTGCTCACGAACAAGCTGCGGGACACCCAGTCCAACACCGAGTTCCTGCTCCAGGTGCAGAAGACCACGCTGTCGGCCCGCTCCGAGAGCGACCGCTAGCGCACCCGCTGCCGCCGCGGCCCGCACCGGACACCCGGTCGGGTCGCGGCGGCGTCGTCGTGTCCGGGGCCCGCGCCCGTCGTCCCCGCCCGCCGTCCCCGCCGCCCGAAAGAAGGAGCGTCCCATGCCGGACCCGATCCAGTCCCTGCTCGACGAGCACGCCGAGCTGCAGCGCCAGCTCGCCGACCCCGCGGTGCACGCCGAGCCGGGCCGGGCCCGGAAGCTGGGACGCCGCTACGCCGAGCTCAACGGGATCGCCGAGGCCCACCACCGGGTGCGGCGTCTCGAGGAGGACCTCGGGGCGGCCCGGGAGCTCGCCGACGAGGAGCCGGAGTTCGCCGAGGAGATCCCCTCCCTGGAGGGCCAGCTGGACGAGGCCCGCGAGAAGCTGCGCCGGCTGCTCATCCCGCGCGACCCGGACGACGGGCGCAACGTCATCCTGGAGGTCAAGGCGGGGGAGGGCGGGGACGAGTCCGCGCTCTTCGCCGGGGACCTGCTGCGGATGTACCTCAAGTACGCGGAGACCCGCGGCTGGAAGACCGAGTTCATCTCCGCCAACGAGTCCGACCTCGGCGGGTACAAGGACGTCCAGGTGGCCGTCAAGTCCTCCGCCACGGACCCCGCCGAGGGCGTGTGGGCCCGCCTGAAGTACGAGGGCGGGGTGCACCGCGTCCAGCGGGTGCCCGTCACCGAGTCCCAGGGGCGGATCCACACCTCGGCGGCCGGGGTGCTGGTCTTCCCGGAGGTCGACGAGCCGGAGGAGGTGGAGATCAGCCAGAACGACCTGAAGATCGACGTCTACCGGTCCTCGGGCCCCGGCGGGCAGTCCGTGAACACCACGGACTCCGCGGTGCGCATCACCCACCTGCCCACGGGCATCGTGGTGGCCATGCAGAACGAGAAGTCGCAGCTGCAGAACCGCGAGGCCGCGATGCGGGTGCTGCGCGCCCGCATCCTCGCCCACCAGCAGGAGCAGGTCGACGCGGAGAACGCCGCGCAGCGCCGCTCCCAGGTGCGCACCATGGACCGCTCCGAGCGGATCCGCACCTACAACTTCCCGGAGAACCGGATCAACGACCACCGCACCGGGTACAAGGCCTACAACCTCGACCACGTGATGGCCGGCGACCTCGAACCGGTCGTGCAGTCCGCGATCGAGATGGACGAGAAGGCCCGGCTCGAGGCCATCGGCCGGCAGGACGGCTGAGGGCGGGGGAGCGGTCATGCACAGGTCGCTGGGCCAGGCGGTGCGCTGGGCGGAGCAGGTCCTCGCCTCGGCGGGGATCGACTCCGCCCGCACGGACGCGCTGCTGCTGGCGGGCCACCTGCTGGGCCTGTCCCGCGGGGAGGTCGAGGCGCGCGCCATCATCGGCGGGGACGAGCCGGCGGGCTACGCGGACCTGGTCGCCGAGCGGGCCCGCCGCGTCCCGCTGCAGCACCTCACCGGTGTCGCACACTTCCGCTACCTGACGCTGTCCGTGGGGCCCGGGGTGTTCGTGCCCCGGCCCGAGACGGAGACCGTGGTGCAGACCGTCGTGGACGAGCTGCGCGGGCAGCTGGCCGCGGGGGTGCACCGGCCCCGGGTGGTCGACCTGGGCACGGGCTCCGGGGCGATCGCCGCCTCGGTCGCCCACGAGGTGCCCCAGGCCCGGGTGCACGCCGTGGAGCTGTCCGAGGCCGCCCACGCCTGGGCCGCGCGCAACCTGCGCGGCACCGGCGCCGAACTCGTCCGGGGAGACCTGCGCACCGCCTTCCCCGAGCTCGAGGGCCGCTGCGACGTGGTGGTCTCCAACCCCCCGTACATCCCGCCCGGGGCGCTCCCGCGCGACCCCGAGGCCCGCGAGCACGACCCGGAGCTCGCCCTGTACGGCGGCGGCGAGGACGGGCTCGAGCTGCCCCGGGCCGCCCTGGCCTCGGCCGTGCGGCTGCTGCGCCCCGGCGGGTTCTTCGTCATGGAGCACGCCGAGGTCCAGGCGGAGCCCGTCGCCCGCGCCTTCCGGGCGGCCGGCCTGGTGGAGGTCGTGGGGCACCAGGACCTCACGGGACGGGACCGCGCCACGGCCGGGCGGATCCCGGACGCCGCCGCACCGGCCCGGGACGAGATGGGAGAATGACACCGTGAGCCACACCGTCTACGACTGCCGCAGCATCGCCCAGCGCACCGCTGGGCTCAAGCACGCCGCCCGCGCCCTGGCCGCGGACGCCTGCGTGGTGCTGCCCACCGACACCGTCTACGGCATCGGCGCCGACGCCTTCTCCGCGCGCGGTGTCGCGACGCTGCTCGCGGCCAAGGGCCGCTCGCGGGCGATGCCCCCGCCCGTGCTCATCGCCCACGCCGGGGTGCTGGACGGGCTCGCGGACGAGGTGTCCGACGACGCCCGCGCGTTCGCCGCGGCGTTCTGGCCGGGCGGGCTGACCCTGATCCTGCACGCCCACCCGTCCCTGGGCTGGGACCTCGGCGAGACCCACGGCACCGTGGCCCTGCGGGTGCCCGACGACGAGCTGGCGCAGGCGCTGCTCATCGAGAGCGGTCCGCTGGCCGTCTCCTCGGCGAACCGCACCGGCCACCCCGCCGCCCTGGGCGCCGAGGCCGCGGTCGGGATGCTCGGCGACGCCGTGGAGGTCTACCTCGACGACGGCCCGCGGCCCGTCGGGCGGCCCGGCGCCCCGGAGGGCGACCCGGTGTCGTCCACGATCGTCGACTGCACCGGGGAGACCCCCGTGCTCGTGCGCCACGGCGCCGTGAGCCTGGCCCGGCTGCGTGCCGTGGTGCCCGCGGTGACCCCGGCGGACGGGGACGAGGAACTCGCGGACGGGCCCGCGGCGGCCCCCGGCGAGCCCGCGGACCGGCCGGAGGGCACCGGCTCCCACGCGGTGAGCGAGATCGACCCGGAGGCGGCGCCGCTGCCGGAGCCGGCTCCCGCCCCCGAGGACGCCCCGGCCCCGCCCGCCCCGGCGCAGGCGGCCGCCGCGCAGGGCCTCGCCGCCTCGCTCGTGGCCCGCTCCGTCCCCGGACCGGCGGCGCGCCCGGCGGTGGACCAGGACCGCACCCGCGCGCAGCGCCCGGCCACGCCCGGGCGGCCGCGGCCCCTGCCCGTGGACGAGGCCGCCCGGCTCGTGGCCCGGGGCCTCGACGGCGCCTGAGGCCGGCCCCCGGCGCACCCAGCAGCGGCGCATCCGGCAGCGGCGCACCGCGCGGCGGCACGCAGGGGGCCCGGCCGGGCCCCGGGCGGGCTCAGCCGCGGCCGACCGCCAGGTGGGCCTGGCGCAGCACCTCGGTGATCCGCGGCTCCGGCAGCTCGCCGTGCTCCTCGGCCCAGCCGCGCACCTGGGGCTGCCCGAACCAGGTGACCTCCAGCCGGCGCACGAGCCCGTGCCAGCGGTTGCCGGCGAGACCCGACAGGCCGAAGCCGGTGTCCACCGCGGCCCGGCACAGCAGCGCCGGGAGGTGCAGCGGCTCCCGGCGGCCGGCGTCGCGCAGGATGGAGCCGGTGGTGGCCCCCTCCCACGGCTGCAGCAGGACCGGGGGCAGCTGCGCGGGGTGGCGCCCGGCGCGGGAGACGAACTCCGCCAGGGCGTGCACGGAGGTGACCGGCGTGGGCGCGGAGCCGTCGCCGGCCACGGAGCTCAGCCGCGAGGACGCGAAGCGGGCCAGCCGCGCGGTGGTGCGCCGGCCCGACCCCTGCACCGAGGTGGCGCGCAGCGCCGTGAGCTCCGGGCCCCCCGGCTCGGCGGCCCAGTCCCGGCGCAGCTTCAGCAGGGCGCTCTCCCCGAGCGCCTTGGAGAACGAGTAGGGGGAGAAGGGCCGCACCGCGGGCGTCTCGTCGAGGACGTCGATGTCGCCCTGGACGGCGGCGCTGCTGAGGTGCACGACCCGGCGCACGCTCGTGCGGCGGGCGGCGAGGGCCACCAGCACCGGCAGCAGCGCGTTGGCGCCGAGCAGCGACTCCTCGTGGGTCTGGTCCGGTGCGGCGAGCCCGGCGGCGTTGACCACCACGTGGGCCCCCGCGAAGGACTCGGCGAGGTAGTCGATCACCGACTCGAGCCGCCCGGCCTGCTCCAGCAGGTGGTGGACGGTGTGCGCGCCGGACGCCAGGCGGGGTGCGGAGACCGGGACCACCGTCTGGCCGTCCGCCTGCAGCCGGGCCACGGTCGCGGAGCCCACGAACCCCGTCGCTCCCAGGACTGCCCACGTCGTCGATGTCACGGTGCTTCCTTCCCTCCGGTCTGCGCCGGTCGCCGTCGTCCGGGCCGGAGCCCCTGGGCTCATCGTACAGACCGGTCCCGGCCGCGCCCGCTTGCTAGACTCGGCACGATCCGGCGCCCACCCCGGCACCCCGCCGCGCCGGAGCCCGCTACCGCACCTGGAGGATCCGCATGCCGTCCGACCCCACGCCCACGGTGGCGGTGGCCTGCGTGACCCAGGACCGGCACGAGGACGTGCTGACCCTGGTGGCCGCGCTGCGGGCGCAGACGGTGCCGGTCGCGTCGCTGTGCCTCGTCGACGCCGGCCGCGAGGCGGTGCCCCGGGACGCGCTCGAGGCGGCGGTCGGCGGCCGGTTCGAGCTGCACCACGTGCGGTCCCTGGCCAACCTGGGCGGCGCCGGCGGGTTCTCCCTCGCGATCCTCACCGCGCTGGCCACCGGCGCGGACCGGGTGTGGCTCATGGACGACGACGCCCACCCGGAGCAGCCCGACTGCCTCGAGATCCTGCTGGAGGAGGCCGCGCGGCGGGAGCTCGCCGTGGTCTCCCCGCTCATCGTCGCCCCGCAGGACCACGCCGCCCTGGCGTTCTCCTACCGGCTGGACGGGCGGCTCACCCACGCCCGGGCCGACCTCGAGCCGCTGGGCTTCCTGCCCGGCTACGCCACGTTCTTCAACGGCGCCCTCGTGGCCGAGGACGTGTTCTTCCGGGTGGGGCTGCCGGACCTGAAGCTGTTCCTGCGCGGGGACGAGGTCGACTTCCTGGTGCGGCTGCGCCGCTCCGGCCTGCCGTTCGGCACCACCACCCGCGCCGCCGTGGCGCACCCGCCGGGCTGGGCCGAGGAGCACGTGGTGATCCCGGGCCGGCTCAAGGTCGTGGTGCCGGAGACCGAGTTCAAGCGGGCGCACTTCTTCCGCAACCGCGGCTGGACCACCTGGCGCTACAAGCGGCCGGTGCAGCTCGCGGCCGACCTCGTCGGCTACCCCCTGTACTACCTGGGCCGGCGGGACGCGCGCGGCCTGGCGTCCTGGGCCGGGCGCTACGTCGGCGGGATGCGCGGCCGCGGCTTCGGCGGACCGCGGTGACGGCGGCCCCCGCGGCGGTGCCGGGGTTCTCGGTCCTGATGCCCGTCTACCGCGGCGACACCCCCCAGCGGCTGCGCCGGGCCGCGGAGTCCACCACGGTGGAGCAGCAGCGCCGGCCGGCGGAGCTCGTCGTCGTGCGCGACGGGCCGGTCCCCGCGCCCCTGGAGGCGGAGCTGGGCCGGCTCGCCCGGGAGCTGCCCGTGCCCGTGGTGCGGGTCGACCTCGAGCGCAACGAGGGGCTCACCGCCGCCCTGCGCGCGGGCCTGGCCCGGTGCCGCTACGACGTCGTGGCGCGGATGGACGCGGACGACGTCTCCTATGCCCGCCGCTTCGCCGTGCAGCTGCCGGAGATCGAGGGGGGCGCCGACGTGGTCGGCTCCTCGATGCACGAGATCGGCGACGACGAGACCCGCCCGCTCGCCCTGCGCCGCGCCCCGGTGGGGGAGCGGCAGATCCTGGCGGTCTCCCGGCGGCGCAACCCGCTCAGCCACCCGACCGTGGTGTTCCGCCGCGGCGCCGTGACGGCGGTGGGCGGCTACGAGGACGTGCCGCTGGCGGAGGACTACTGGCTGTGGGTCCGGATGCTGCGCGCCGGGGCCGACGTGCGCAACGTGGCCGAGCCGCTGGTGGGCTACCGCGTCTCCGCGGGGGCCTACGAGCGCCGCGGCGGGGTGCGGATGTTCCGGGCCGACCTGGCCCTGCAGGCCCGCCTGCTGCGGGCCGGGCACGTCGGCTTCCTACAATGGGCCGTGAACGTCGGGATGCGCGCGGGCTACCGCTTCGTCCCCACCCGGCTCCGGGAGCTCGCCTACCGGGCCATGGCCGGGACCGGCCGCCGGTGACCGCGGGCCCTGCGCCCCGCCCGCGCGCGCCGGCCGCGAGCGGCCCCGACCACGAAAGGAACGACTCGATGAGTGGTGAGCCCGAGCGCACCCCCCGCGCCGGGGCGTCCGTGCTCCCCGCCCCGCCGGGGACCCCGGAGAAGCCGGTGGCGTGGCTGTGGATCCAGATGCTCCTGGACTCCGCCGCCTGGATCGTGGCGCTCGTGCTGGCCCTGGTGCTGCGCTACGAGATGGCCCTGCAGTTCATCTCCGTGCCGGGGCTGCTGGTGGTGTCCGCGGTGGCGGTGGCCGCCCAGCTGGTCGTGGGCTTCTCCTTCGCCCTGTACAAGGGGCGCTACTCCTTCGGCAGCTTCGACGAGGCCAAGCTGCTCGTGGTCGTCACGCTCATCGTCACGGCGGTGCTCCAGGTGCTCCTGCTGGTGGTGGGCACGAGCATCGGCATCCCCCGCTCCACCGCGCTGATCGCCTTCCCGTTCGCCTGCCTGTTCATGGCCGCGTTCCGGTACCTGAAGCGGATGTACCAGGAGGCCTCGGCCCGGCCGGGCGCCGCCGCCCAGCGCGTGGTGATCTACGGGGGCGGCTACCTCGGGACGTTCCTGGTGCACCGGATGATGCAGGACCCGAACTCCGACTTCCTGCCCGTGGCCCTGCTCGACGACGACCCGGCCAAGAAGCACCTGCGGATCTCCTCGGTGCCGGTGCTCGGCACCCTGCACGACGTCCGGGAGGTCATGGCCCGCACGCGGGCCTCCGTGCTCATCGTGGCGATGTCCAGCCCCGAGCCCCGGCTCATGCACCGGGTCGCCGACGCCGTGGCCGGCACCGGGATCCGGGTCATGACCATGCCGCCGCTGGGGGAGGTGCTCACCGCCAAGCACAAGGCCGTGGACTTCCGCGACATCAGCATGGAGGACCTCATCGGCCGCCGCCCGGTGGACATCGACCTCGAGGAGATCGCCGGCTACGTCACGGGCCGGCGCGTGCTCGTCACGGGCGCGGGCGGCTCCATCGGCTCGGAGCTGTGCCGCCAGCTGGTGGGCTTCGAGCCCGCGGAGCTGATCATGGTGGACCGCGACGAGTCGGCGCTGCAGGGCACGCAGATCTCCATCACCGGCCGCGGCCTGCTGGACGGGCGCGACACCGTCCTGGCCGACATCCGCGACCCCGAGTCCGTCGGGGCGATCTTCCGCGACCGGCGCCCCGAGGTGGTCTTCCACGCGGCGGCCCTCAAGCACGTGTCGCTCCTGGAGCAGTACCCGGACGAGGCGTGGAAGACCAACGTCCTGGGCACCCTCAACGTGCTGCAGGCCGCGGAGGAGGTGGAGGTCGAGGTGTTCGTGAACATCTCCACGGACAAGGCCGCCAACCCCACCACGGCACTGGGCCACTCCAAGCGCGTGGCCGAGAAGCTCACCGCCTGGATGGCGGACCGGACCGGGCGCCGGTACGCGTCCGTGCGCTTCGGCAACGTCTTCGGCTCCCGCGGGTCGATGCTGCCCCTGTTCACCGAGCAGATCCGGCAGGGCGGCCCCATCACGGTGACCGACCCGGCGGCCACCCGGTACTTCATGACCATCCCGGAGGCCTGCCAGCTCGTCATCCAGGCCGGGGCGATCGCCCGGGGCGGGGAGGTGCTGATCCTGGACATGGGCGAACCCGTGCGGATCATGGACATCGCCGAGCGGCTGCGCGTGATGAGCGGGCGGGAGGACGTCGAGATCGAGATCACCGGTCTGCGCCCGGGGGAGAAGCTGCACGAGGACCTCATCGGCCTGGGCGAGACGGACGAGCGGCCGTTCCACCCCAAGATCTCCCACGCCCGCGCCGACCGCCTCGACCCGGCCCAGCTGGACCGGCACACCTGGAAGGTGCGCGGCGGGATGGTCTACACCGGCACGATCCCCGTGGTGCGGCCCGCCACCCAGCCGCCGCCCACCTCCGTGCAGCGCCCGCGCAGCCCCTCGGGGCGGGCGTCGTGAGCGCCGCGCCGCCGCCCGTGCTGCGCCCGGCCGGGCTGGACCTCACCGATCCGGGCGCCGCCCCGGACCCGGAGGAGCTGCGCCGGCTGGGCGAGCTCGCCCTGACGGTCGGCGTCCCCGCCCTCGTGCTCGGCCTGCTGCTGCCCCTGGCGGTCAAGCCGCTGCTCGCGCGCTGGGGCGTGCTGGACGTGCCCAACGAGCGCTCCTCCCACCAGCGCACGGTGGTGCGCGGCATGGGCCTGGCGGTGGCCGGGGCGGTGCTCCTGGCCTACGGGGGCGCGCTGCTGGCCGGGACGGTGGAGGTCGACCGCTCCGTGGCGCTGGTCGTGCTCGCGGTGGCCGCGCTGTGCGCCGCCCTCGGGTGGGCCGAGGACTACCGGGGGGTCTCCGTGCGGGGGCGCCTGGCCGCGCAGCTGGGCATCGGGCTGGCCGCCACCGGTGTGCTCGTGGCCGTGCTCGGCACCTCCGTGTGGTGGCTGCCCGTGGGCACCCTCGCGATCGCCGCCTACGTCAACATGGCCAACTTCATGGACGGGATCAACGGCATCTCCGGGCTGCACGGGCTGGCCGCCGGGCTGCTCTACGCCTGGGCCGGCGCCTCCAACGACCTGACCTGGATGATCGCCGCGGGCCTGGCCGTGGCCGGCGGCTTCGCCGGCTTCCTGCCGTGGAACCTGGGCCGCGGCACGGTCTTCCTCGGCGACGTCGGCTCCTACCTGCTGGGCGGGTCGCTGGCCGGCATCGCGGTGGCCGCCTTCCTCTCCGGCGTCTACGTGGAGTACCTCCTGCCGCCGCTGGCCGTCTACGTCGCGGACACCGGCGTGACCCTGCTCCGCCGCGTCCGGGCGGGGGAGGACTGGTACCGGCCGCACCGCTCGCACGTCTACCAGCGGCTCACCGACGCCGGGCTCTCCCACGTGGGCTCCGCGCTCGTGGTCACGGGCGTCACCGTCCTCGTGAGCGTGGTCTCCGTCCTGGGCCTGCGCACCGGGCCCACGGCCACGGTGCTCGCGGGCGCGTTCGTCCTGGCGGTGCTGGGCCTCTACCTCGTGCTGCCGGAGCTGCTCGCCCGCCGCAGGGCGCGCCGCCGGTCCGGGGCCCCGCGGTGAGCGGGGCCGTGCTCAGCGCCCTGACCGGGGCCGGGCTGATCGCCGCGAGCCACCTGGTCACCCTGCTCGTGGCCCGGGCGACCGCGGGGGCCTCCGGGCCCGTCGCGGCCCCCGCCCTCGCCCTGAGCTACGTGGTGAAGGTGTTCGTGCTCGGCTGGGTGCTGCTCACCGTGCCCGCCCCGCCCTGGCTGTCCCCGGGCTGGCTCGCCGGGGGCCTGCTGGGGGCGCTGGCCGTCTCCCTGGTCCTGGCGGGGCGCACGAGCGCCCGGCGGACGCGTGCGGCCCTCGGGCCGGTGCTGCGGGCCCGCGAGCAGGCCCGGGAGGACGCCCAGGAGGACGCCCGGCCGGAGGCCCCCAGCGCGGACCGGGAGCCGGACCCGCACGGGGACCGGCACGACGACCCGCCGGGGCCCGCGGGGGCCCCGGCCCACGACGACAGGAGACCCGGGCGCCATGAGCACGGATGACCGCGACGGCACGGCGGGCGGCCCCGAGGACCCGCCCGGCCCGGTCCCGGAAGACGGCCCCGCGGGCGGGGCGGGGACCGGCCGGGAGAAGCCGGCCCGCGGCCGCGGACTGCGCACCGCGGGGGAGCTCGTGGAGGGCGGCGGGCTGTCCGGAGGCCTGACGACACTCCTCTACGTGGTGATCGGGATGGGGTTCTGGAGTTTGGTAGGGTGGGGTGCGGATCGCGTGCTGGGAACCCGGTGGATCGTGGTCCTGGGAGCGTGCATCGGCGCCGCCTCCGGGATCTACGTCGTATACCTCCACATGCAGGAGGGGCTGCGTCGCAGCCAGGCCTCCGACGGAGCTGATCCGCCCAACCCGCACCAGTCCGGCCCGGACTCGGCGCCCCGACCGTGACCACCGGCCAGAGCACTGCAGAAAGGACCCGCATTGAACGCCGCCCTCAGGCTTCCCGCCACCGGAGGATTCACCGCCCCGACCGTCGATGAGATGCACCTGCCTCCGTTCTTCGAGCTGGGCACCTTCGAGTTCGGCAAGCAGATGCTGCTGGTCCTCCTGTCGGTCGTCCTGATCGCCGGATTCTTCATGTGGGCCATCCGCCGCCGCGCGCTCGTCCCCTCGAAGGCCCAGTACCTCGGGGAGAGCGGCTACGGCTTCGTGCGCAACCACCTCGGCCGGGACATCATCGGCGAGAAGGAGTTCCGCCCCTACGTCCCGCTGCTGTTCACGTTCTTCTTCTTCATCCTCGTGAACAACCTCTTCGGCTCCATCCCGGTGCTCCAGCTGCCGACGCTCTCCCACGCGGGCTCCGCCTACGTGCTGGCCGGCATCGCCTACGTCACCTGGGTGTTCATGGGGATCAAGCGCCACGGCCTCGGCGGGTTCATGGGCAAGATGACCATGCCGCCGGACGTCCCGAAGGCCCTGTACGTCTTCCTCATCCCGATCGAGTTCCTCTCGAACCTGATCATCCGCCCGGTCACCCACGCCCTGCGTGTGTTCGCCACGATGTTCGCCGGCCACCTGGCGCTCATGGTCGCCGCCTCGATGACCGCGTACCTGCTCACCCAGGGCGGGCTGCTGGGCATCGTCTCCGTGGGCTCCACCGTGCTGGGCATCTTCATCTACTTCCTGGAGATCCTCATCCAGGTCCTCCAGGCCTACATCTTCACCCTCCTCTTCGCCGTCTACGTCCAGGGCGCCCTCCAAGAGGGCCACTGATCCCGGCGGAGCAACCGTCCGGTCCCGGCCGGACGCCCCAGGTCCACCCTCAACTGTTCAGAGCCGAACACGGCTACGACGCCCGGCCCCCGGGCACCTAGAAAGGAAACACCCCTCATGACTGGTTCGCTCAGCGCTATTGGTTACGGTCTGGCTGCCATCGGCGGCGGCATCGGCGTGGGTCTGATCTTCGCCGCGTACATGCAGTCCGTCGCCCGCCAGCCGGAGTCGCAGCGCGTGCTGCAGCCGATGCTGTTCTTCGGCTTCGCCGTGGTCGAGGCGCTCGCGATTCTGGGCTTCGTGCTCGCGTTCATCAGCTGAGTGCCTGACCAAGTACAAGTCCCTAGAGAACAGGAATCGCGAACATGACACTGTTGCTGGCAGCCGAGGAAGGGGCGAACCCCCTCTTCCCCAATGTCTGGGAGATGGCGATCACCCTGATCGGGTTCCTGATCCTGCTCGCCCTCGTGATCAAGTTCGTCGTGCCGGCCTTCGAGCGCGTCTACCAGGAGCGCACCGAGGCCATCGAGGGTGGTCTCGCGAAGGCGAAGGCGGCGCAGGCCGAGGCCGCCGCCGCGCGTGACGAGTACAACCAGCAGCTCGAGAGCGCGCGCCTGGAGGCGCAGAAGATCCGCGAGGAGGCCCGCCTGGAGGGCGAGAAGATCCTGGCCGACTTCAAGGACCGGGCCAACGCCGAGTCCGCGCGCATCACCGAGAACGCGCACCGGACCATTGAGGCGGAGCGCTCGGCCGCCGTGGTCTCGCTGCGCAACGAGGTGGGCGCGCTGGCCACCACGCTGGCGTCGAAGATCGTGGGCGAGACCCTCGACGACGACGCCCGCGCCGGCCGGGTCGTCGACCGCTTCCTCGCCGACCTCGAGTCGGAGCAGCAGCGGAACGCGGGTGCGGCGCGGTCATGACGGACGCAGCCAACGAGTACCGCCAGCAGGCCACCGACGACGCCGAGCGCTGGGCCGGCTCCGCCAGCCCCGCGCTCGCGCGCGAGCTGTTCGCCCTGCTGGCCGTTCTCGACGAGAACGGCCCGGTCCGCCGGGCCCTGGTCGACCCCTCGTACTCGGGGGAGCAGCGCGCCCATGTGGTCCGCCGGCTGTTCACCGGCAAGGTCTCCCCGGACGCCGTGGAGATCGTCGCCACGATGACCGGCAGGCGCTGGGGCGACGACCGCGAGTTCGCCGACGGCCTGGAGCACGCCGGGGTGGTCCTCACCGCGGCGTCCGCGGAGAACCGCGGCGGGCTGGAGGGCATCGAGCAGGTCGTGGACCAGCTCATCGCCTTCAAGACCGTGCTCGACGGCTCCCACGAGCTGCAGCGGGCGCTCAGCGACCCGCGCGCGGACGTGGCGTCGAAGACCCAGCTCACCCGCCGGCTCAGCCCGGGCGCCTCCGAGGAGGCGCTGCTGCTCCTGGAGCAGGCCGTGCTCTCGCCGCGCGGCGCCCTGGTGGGCCGGCTCGTCGAGCGCTTCGCGGAAGAGGTCGCGGCGCGCCGCCAGCGCTGGATCGCCCACGTGAGCTCCTCCCGCCCGCTGACGGACGAGCAGCGGGCCCGCCTGCAGCACCAGCTCAACACGCTGTACGGCAAGGACCTCAAGCTCACGGTCGACGTCGATCCGGCGCTGATCGGCGGGCTCAAGGTGCAGGTGGGCGAGGAGGTCATCGACGGTTCCGTCGCGGCCCGCCTCGACGCGCTGCGCCAGCGGATCGGCGCCTGAGCCGAGGCTCGCGCGCCGCCGTGGCGGGGGCACCGCCCCGCCGGCCGGACGGCACCGGCCGGTGGACCGGCGCAGTCTTCCGCCACGACAATGGACTCACGGTCACCGCCGACGCAGTGATCACGAACTAGGAGAGCAGGGACAGGACATGTCCGAAGTCACCATCAATGCCGACGACGTCCGTAGCGCGCTGAGCGAATTCGCCGCGTCCTACGAGCCCGGCACCGCAGAACGAACCGAGGTCGGCCGCGTCAGCAGCGCCTCCGACGGCATCGCCCGCGTCGAGGGCCTGCCCTCGGTCATGGCCAACGAGCTGCTGCGCTTCGAGAACGGCGTGCTCGGCCTCGCGCAGAACCTCGACACCCGCGACATCGGCGTCGTGATCCTCGGCGACTTCCGCGGCATCGAGGAGGGCCAGGAGGTCCAGCGCACCGGGGAGGTCCTCTCCGTGCCCGTGGGTGACGCCTACCTCGGCCGCGTGGTCGACCCGCTGGGCATGCCCATCGACGACCTCGGCCCCATCGAGGCCGAGGGCCGCCGCGCCCTGGAGCTGCAGGCCCCCGGCGTGACCATGCGCAAGTCGGTGCACGAGCCGCTGCAGACCGGCATCAAGGCCATCGACGCCATGATCCCGATCGGGCGCGGCCAGCGCCAGCTGCTCATCGGCGACCGCCAGACCGGCAAGACCGCGATCGCCGTGGACGCCATCCTCAACCAGCGCGCCAACTGGGAGTCCGGGGACGTCAACCGGCAGGTGCGCTGCATCTACGTGGCGGTCGGGCAGAAGGCCTCGACCATCGCCGGCGTGCGCCAGACCCTGGAGGACAACGGGGCCCTGGAGTACACCACGATCGTCGCCGCCCCGGCCTCCGAGGCGGCGGGCATCAAGTACCTCGCCCCCTACTCCGGCTCGGCCATCGGCCAGCACTGGATGTACGGCGGCAAGCACGTCCTCATCGTCTTCGACGACCTGTCCAAGCAGGCCGAGGCCTACCGTGCGGTGTCGCTGCTGCTGCGCCGCCCGCCGGGACGCGAGGCCTACCCCGGCGACGTGTTCTACCTGCACTCCCGCCTGCTCGAGCGCTGCGCCAAGCTCTCCGACGAGCTGGGCGCCGGCTCGATGACCGGTCTGCCGATGATCGAGACGAAGGCCAACGACGTCTCGGCCTTCATCCCGACCAACGTCATCTCCATCACCGACGGCCAGATCTTCCTGCAGTCGGACCTGTTCAACGCCAACCAGCGCCCGGCCGTGGACGTGGGCATCTCGGTGTCCCGCGTCGGCGGCGCCGCGCAGGTGAAGGCGATGAAGAAGGTCTCCGGCACGCTGAAGCTGGAGCTGGCCTCCTACCGGTCGATGCAGGCCTTCGCGATGTTCGCGTCCGACCTCGACCCGGCCTCGCGCCAGCAGCTGACCCGCGGCGCCCGCCTGATGGAGCTGCTGAAGCAGAAGCAGTACACCCCGTACCCGGTCGAGGACCAGGTCGTGTCGATCTGGGCCGGCACCAACGGCCACCTCGACGAGGTCGAGGTCGCCGACGTGCTGGACTTCGAGCAGGCGCTGCTGGACCACGTCCGCCGCACCACCAACGTCATGGACTCCATCGTGGGGACCGGCAAGCTCGAGGACGACGCGGTCGCCGCCCTCGAGACCGCCGTGGCCGAGGTCAAGCGGGACTTCCGGGGCACCAAGCACGGCATCGAGCCGGGCCACGAGGAGCACCAGGCCATCGACGCCTCCAAGGTCGACCAGGAACGGATCGTCAGGAAGTAACCGGTCGGTCCGGTGCGCCGCCGCGGCCGCGCACCGGACACGGTGACGAAAGGAAGTCACATGGGAGCGCAGATTCGGGTCTACCGGAACAAGATCGCGTCGACCAAGTCCATGAAGAAGATCTTCAAGGCCATGGAGATGATCGCGACCTCGCGCATCAACAAGTCCCGACAGGGTCTGCTCGCGGCGCGTCCGTACGCGAACGCGCTGACCCGGGCGGTCTCACAGGTCGCCACCCAGCACAACGTCTCCCATGTCCTCACCACGCGGCCGGACGAGGTGCGCCGGGCCGCCGTGGTGATCATGACCTCGGACCGCGGCCTGGCCGGGTCCTACTCGTCCAACGTGCTCAAGGAGGCCGAGGGCCTGCTCGAGCTGCTGCACGGGGAGGGCACGGAGACCAAGGTCTACCTGATCGGCCGCAAGGCCCAGGCCTACTTCGACTTCCGCAGCCGCCCGTACGAGCGCAACTGGACGGGCGACACCGACAACGCCCGCCCGGAGCGGGCCCGGGAGCTGCGCGAGGTGCTCGTCGAGGACCTGCAGACCGCGTACGAGGACGGCGGGGTGGACGAGATCCACCTGGTCTACACGTCGTTCCAGTCGATGGTCACCCAGGAGCCCCGGGTGCTGCGCCTGCTGCCGCTGGAGGTCGTGGACGCCAACGCCCTGACCGACGAGGTCGCCCGGGAGTTCGACGAGCTGGAGGAGCCGGACAGCACCTTCGAGTTCGAGCCGAACCCGGAGGAGTTCCTCGACGCGGTGCTGCCGCGCTACATCGACGCCCGCCTGTACGCGAGCCTCTCGCACGCGGCCACGAGCGAGCTCGCGGCCCGGCAGAAGGCCATGAAGGCCGCCGGCGACAACGCCGACGAGCTGATCAAGAAGTACACGCGCCTGATGAACAACGCCCGCCAGGCCGAGATCACCACCGAGCTCACCGAGATCGTGAGCGGCGCCGAAGCCCTGTGACGGGCCGACCGGCGATCCAGCAACTGACCACCACGAACAAGTGAAGTGAGAGAAATGACTGCCACCATCAGCGAACAGGCCGGGCAGCCGGTCTCGGGCGGCGCCACGGGCCGCATCGCCCGGGTCATCGGGCCGGTCGTCGACGTCGAGTTCCCGGAGCACGCCGTTCCGGAGATCTACAACGCGCTGACCGCCCAGTACGAGCTCAACGGCGAGACGCGCACGATCACGTTCGAGACCGCCCAGCACCTGGGTGAGAACATGGTCCGGGCGATCTCCCTGCAGCAGACCGACGGCCTGGTGCGCGGCACCCAGGTCCGGGACTCCGGCGGGCCGATCTCCGTGCCCGTGGGCGACGTGGTCAAGGGCCACATCTTCAACGTGCTGGGCGACGCCCTCGACGTCGAGACCTCCTCCCTGGAGATCACCGAGCGCTGGCCGATCCACCGCAAGGCCCCGTCCTTCGCGGAGCTCGAGGGCTCCACGGAGATGATGGAGACCGGCATCAAGTCCATCGACCTCCTCACCCCCTACATCAAGGGCGGGAAGATCGGCCTGTTCGGCGGCGCCGGCGTGGGCAAGACCGTGCTCATCCAGGAGATGATCACCCGTGTGGCCCGCAACTTCGGCGGCACCTCGGTCTTCGCCGGCGTGGGCGAGCGCACCCGTGAGGGCAACGACCTCTGGGTCGAGATGGAGGAGGCGGGCGTCCTCAAGGACACCGCGCTCGTGTTCGGCCAGATGGACGAGCCGCCGGGAACGCGTCTGCGCGTGGCCCTGACCGGGCTCACGATGGCGGAGTACTTCCGCGACGTGCAGAACCAGGACGTGCTGCTGTTCGTGGACAACATCTTCCGCTTCACCCAGGCCGGTTCGGAGGTGTCCACCCTGCTGGGCCGCATCCCCTCCGCCGTGGGCTACCAGCCGACGCTGGCGGACGAGATGGGCGTGCTGCAGGAGCGCATCACCTCCACCCGCGGCCACTCGATCACCTCGATGCAGGCGATCTACGTGCCCGCCGACGACTACACCGACCCGGCCCCGGCCACGACGTTCGCCCACCTGGACGCGACCACGGAGCTCTCCCGCGACATCGCCTCCCGCGGTCTGTACCCGGCGATCGACCCGCTGACCTCGACCTCCCGCATCCTCGACCCGCAGATCGTGGGCCAGGAGCACTACGACGTCGCGATCCGCGTCCGGTCGATCCTGCAGGAGAACAAGGAGCTGCAGGACATCATCGCGATCCTCGGCGTCGAGGAGCTCTCCGAGGAGCAGAAGGTCGTCGTCGCCCGCGCCCGCCGGATCGAGCAGTTCCTCTCCCAGAACACCTACACCGCCAAGCAGTTCACCGGCGTGGAGGGCTCCACGGTCCCGCTCGCGGAGACCATCGAGGCGTTCGGGAAGATCACCGAGGGCGAGTTCGACCACGTCCCGGAGCAGGCGTTCTACAACGTCGGCGGTCTGGACGACGTCATGCAGCGGTGGGACGAGATCAAGACCCGGACCGGCGGCAAGTAGCCATGGCCGAGATGATCGTCGAAATCGTCTCCCTCGAGCGCTCCGAGTGGACCGGGACGGCCCGGATGGTGCGCGTGCGCACCTCCGAGGGCGACATCGGCATCCTGCCCGGGCACGAGGCCGTGGCCGGCCTGCTCCGGCCCGGTGACTTCGCGCTCGACCCGGTCGACGGCGCGCGCGTCGAGGGCACCATCGACTCCGGGTTCGTGTTCGTCGACAACGACCGCGTCACGATCGTGGCGGACAACGTGGAGCTCGGCGCCGCCTGATCCGCCCGGGCGCGGGGCCGCCGCCCCGCCCACCAGCACGCACAGTCGCGGCCTCCGTACCACCGGTGCGGAGGCCCCGGCCCTACCCGGGGCCCGGCGGGCGCCGGGCCGAGACCGCCCCAGGAGAGTGGATGGAAGAGAAGATCGTCGTGCACGGACCGACCGCGGTCGAGGGGACGCTGCGCGTCTCCGGGGCGAAGAACAGCGTCCTGAAGCTGATGGCCGCGGCGCTGCTGGCCGAGGGCGAGTCCACGATCACCAACGTGCCCGAGATCCACGACGTGACCATCATGGCGGAGCTGCTGCGCCGCCTGGGCTGCGCGGTGGCCTACGACCGGGTGGAGAAGGCCGTGCGGATCGACGTCCCGGCCGTGCTGCACCACCAGGCGGACTACGACCTGGTCCGGGCCATGCGCGCGTCCATCTCCGTGCTGGGCCCGCTGGTCGCCCGCTGCCGGGTGGCCGAGGTGGCCCTGCCCGGCGGGGACGCGATCGGCGCCCGCGGCCTGGACATGCACCGGGCGGGGCTGGAGGCGATGGGGGCGGTGCTGCAGATCGAGCGCGGCTACCTGGTGGCCTCCGTCCCGCAGGCCCTGCGCGGGACGCCGTTCCGGCTGGACTACCCGTCCGTGGGGGCCACCGAGAACCTCATGATGGCCGCGACGCTGGCCGAGGGCACCACCGTGATCGACAACGCGGCGCGGGAGCCGGAGATCGTCGACATCGGCCGGATGCTGCAGGGCATGGGCGCCCGGATCGAGGGCCTGGGCACGAGCACCGTGACGGTGACCGGCGTGGCCTCCCTGCGCCCGGTCGAGCACCGGACGGTGCCGGACCGCATCGTCGCCGGCACCTGGGCCTTCGCCGCCGCCGTGACCGGGGGGACCGTGCGGATCGAGGGCGCGGAGCCGGGCCACCTGGCCGTGGTGCTGGACAAGCTGCGCGCGGCCGGGTGCCGGGTGGACACCCACGACGGCGCCCTGGTGGTGGCCGGGCCGCAGCGGCCCCGGGCGATCAACGTCTCCACCCTGCCGTACCCCGGCTTCCCCACCGACCTGCAGCCCTTCGTGGTCGCGCTCAACGCGGTCGCCGAGGGCTCGGGCATGGTCACCGAGAACGTCTTCGAGGCCCGCTGGGGCTTCACCGCGGAGCTGGAGCGGCTGGGGGCCAGCGTGCGCCTCGACGGCCACCACGCCCTCGTGGCCGGGATGCCCGTGCTCTCCGGGGCGCCCGTGGAGGCGAAGGACATCCGGGCGGGCGCGGCCCTGGTGATCGCCGGGATGGCCGCGGTGGGCACCACCGACGTGCACGGCGTGGAGCACGTGGACCGCGGCTACGAGCACTTCGTGGAGCAGCTGGCGGCGGCCGGGGCCGCCGTCGAGCGGCACCTGGCCGGCGCCGCGTACTGAGCCGCCGGCCGGCAACGGAGGAGCCCCGCACCCGGGACGGGTGCGGGGCTCCTGCTCAGCCGGTGCGAGCGGAACGGATCAGATGACCGTGACGCCGGTGGCCTGCGGGCCCTTCTGGCCCTGGCCGATCTCGAACTCGACGCGCTGGTTCTCCTCGAGGGTGCGGAAGCCGCCCGACTGGATCTCGGAGTAGTGGACGAAGACGTCCGAGTCGGAGTCGTCGGGGGTGATGAAGCCGAAGCCCTTCTCGGCGTTGAACCACTTGACGGTGCCCTGGGCCATGAAATCTCTCCTTGCGAGATGGTGCGAAACGTGTGCACAGGTCGTGCACGGGAGGGCGGTAGGACGAGATGAGCCGAGGACCGTCGTGCCGGCCCCGCGGGGCCGGAGCTCAGGATCCGGGTCGAACGTCACGCTCGCTTACCCGTTCTGCGAGCATGCAAAACATGGAACGAAGAACACGTTCAGCTTCACACATCCCCCGGGGGCGGTCAACGTTGTTCGCCTGCTGATCATCCGCGCCGCCCGGGTGTTCGCTCACCGCGTGACGCGGCGCCCGGCTCAAAACAGCCGTGCGTCGCTGTCGTCCACGCCGCGCATGCCGTCGTAGTCCAGGGTCAGGCACACGATGCCCCGGTCCTCGGCCAGCACCCGCGCCTGCGGCCTGATCAGCTGCGCGGCGTACACCCCGCGCACGGGCGCCAGCAGGGGGTCCCGGTTGAGCAGCTCCAGGTAGCGGGTGAGCTGCTCCACGCCGTCGATGTCCCCGCGGCGCTTGAGCTCCACCGCCACGGTCGCCCCCGCCGCGTCGCGGGCGAGGATGTCCACGGGCCCGATCGCGGTCGGGTACTCCCGCCGCACGAGCGTGTGCCCGGCCCCCAGCAGGTGGATCTGCTCGGCGAGCAGGCGCTGCAGGTCGGCCTCGACCCCGTCCTTCACCAGGCCGGGGTCCACGCCCAGCTCGTGCGAGACGTCCTCGTGGATCTCGAAGAGCTGGATGACCAGGCGGTCGTCGCTCTTGGCCGCCTGCACCGTCCACGTCTGCACGACGCCCTCGGCGGCGAGCTCCGCCCCGGGCTCGCCGACGTGCAGCCGGGCCGGGGGGCTCATCCAGTTCAGGGGCTTGTAGCTGCCGCCGTCCGAGTGCACGAGCACGGAGCCGTCCGCCTTCACGAGGAGCAGGCGGCGGGCGGCGGGCAGATGGGCGCGCAGGCGCCCTTCGTAGTCGACGGAGCAATCGGCAATGACGAGACGCACGGGGACCAGCCTAACCAACCGCGGGGGCGCCCCGCGCCGGGGGCCGTGTGAGAGGATGTCGCCGTGCCCCGCTCGAACCACTCCTCGCGAGGCCGCCGGGCCGGCGGCCCGGCCGCCCGCGCCAGCAAGTGGCAGCGCGCCGCGGCGCGGGAGCCCTGGTCGGTGGAGCGGGTCCTGGAGCCGGCGCCCGCGGTGGAGCGCGCCCCCGACGGCGACTGGACGGTCCGCCACGTGCGTCCCGCCAACGCCGTGAAGACCTACGTCTGCCCCGGGTGCGGCCGGTCCATCCCCCCGGGGATCGCCCACCTCGTCGTCTGGCAGCAGGACTCCCTGCTGGGGGCGCGCAGCGCCTTCGAGGACCGGCGGCACTGGCACGAGCGCTGCTGGCGCACCCGCCGCTGAGCCCCGACCGGCCGAGCGCCGGCCACGGGCCTTCAGCGGTCGTCCTGGCGGGGGACGAAGACCTCCCGCACGAGGATGAGCGCCGCCGCGGCCGTGGGGATGGCGATGAGCGCGCCGAGCACGCCCCACAGCGCCCCGCCGGCCGCCACGGCGATGACCGCGATGGCCCCCGGCACGGCCACGGCCCGGCGCATGATCCGCGGCGAGACGAAGTAGGCCTCCACCTGCAGGTAGGCGAAGTAGCCGATCGCGTACGGCACGGCCGTTCCCCAGCCCGCGGTCACGGCCACGAGCGAGACGAGGACCCCGGCCAGCACCCCGCCCACCAGGGGCACGAAGGCGAGCAGCGCCACGACCAGGGACAGCAGCGCCGCGAACGGCACCCCGGTGAGCAGCATGAGGGCCAGGGCCACCGCGGCGTTGAGCAGGGCCACGCACGCCTGGCCCACCACGTAGTTGCCGACCCCGCGCAGCATCCGGTCGCCGAGCTCCTGGACCCGGCCGCGGCGGGAGGCCGGGGCCAGGCGGTAGGCCCACTGCGTCATCAGCGGCAGGGACGCCAGGAAGTAGAGCGTCAGGGCGAGCACGATGAGGGTCCCCGCCACGGCGTTGAGCACCACCGAGCCCAGGCCCAGCACCCCGCCGAACAGCCCGCCCAGCAGGTCGCTGTCGGCCCCGATCCGCCCGCCCAGGCCCTGCAGCCACTGCTCGGTGGAGTCGCGGATCCGGAACCGGGCGTCCAGCTCCGCGAAGCTGCGCGAGGCGAGGAGCCCGTCGACGAGCCGGGGGACCCGCTCCGCGAGCTGGGCGGCCTCGGCCACGATCCGCGGGACCACGAGGGCGATCAGCGCGGCCAGCGCCCCGGCCAGGCCCAGCACCACGAGCGCCACCGCCCCCGGGCGCGGCACCGACCGCGCCTCGAGCCACCGCACGAGGGGCTCGAGCCCGAGGGCGAGGAACGTGGCCGTGACGACCCAGCCGACCAGCGGCCCGACGTTGGCCAGCACCCACCAGCAGAGCAGCGCCAGGCCGACCCCGACCGCCAGCAGGAACCCGGTCTGCACGGGACGCGGCAGCCCCGGCGGCTGCGGCGGCCGCGACGGGCGCTCCTCGCGCTCGGGCGGCACCTCGAAGCGGCGGCGCGGCCGCGCCCCGGGCAGGGGGCGCAGGAAGCGGTCGACGGCCGCGGCGCGGCGCGCGCGGACCGGCTCCGGGCGGGGCGGCCCGGTCTCCTGCGCGGGCCCGGGCTCGGGTGGCGTCATGGCTGCTCCAGTGCGGTCGGGGGCGCCGCGGGCCCGTCCGCGCGCTGGTCCGCGCACGCGGCCGGCCGGGCCCCGGTCACGCCGGAAGCGTACACCGGCCCGCGCCGGTGGCCGAGCCGCGGTCCGCCGTCGATAATCGACCGTAGACCCGCGGCGCCCGCCGCGCCGCCGTCCCGGACCCGCCCGGCCCCCACCGGCCCGGCCGGGTCCACCGCCGAGTTCCCCAGGAGACGCTTGTGAACGAGTTCCCGCACCAGCAGCCGCGCAGCGGCGCAGCACCCGCCCCGCAGCCCGAGCCCGCCCTGCCGGCCTCCGTGCGGGGGGCCGTGGACCTGGGGGCCGCCGCGTCCGCACCGGCCCCCGCGGGGCAGGCGGGGGAGGCCACCGGCGGGGGATACCGCCGCGAGGTGGGCGCGGCAGACTTCCAGGAGGTCGCCCAGCTCTCCACGCAGGTCCCGGTGGTCTTCGCCCTGTGGGCCCGCTTCAGCCAGCAGTCGGTGGCCTTCGCCGACACCCTCGAGCAGGTCGTCGACCGCTATCAGGGCCGGATGCTGCTGGCCTCCGTGGACGCCGAGGCGAACCCGGAGATCGCGCAGATGTTCCAGGCGCAGTCCGTGCCGACCGTCGTGGCCCTGCTGGGCGGGCGCCCCGTCCCGCTGTTCAACTCCACCGTCCCGGCGGAGCAGGCGGCCCAGCTCCTGGACGAGCTGCTGGGCCTGGCCGAGCAGAACGGCATCGCGGGCACCGTGGAGCCCGCGCGCACCGACGAGCCCGAGCCGCTGCCCCCGCTGCACCAGGAGGCCGCCGACGCCCTCGAGGCGGGCGACCTCGACGCCGCCGAGGCCGCCTACCGCAGGGCCATCGCCGAGAACCCGGGGGACCGGGACGCCAAGCTCGCCCTCGCCCAGGTCCACCTGCTCCAGCGGGTGCTGCCGCTGGACGCCGCCACGGTGCGCGCCGACGCCGCCGCCGCCCCGGACGACGTCGCGGCGCAGCTGGCGGTCGCCGACCTCGACGTCTCGGGCGGGCACGTCGAGGACGCGTTCCGGCGGCTGCTGGGCCTCGTGCGCCGCACCGCCGGGGAGGAGCGCGACACCGTCCGCCGGCGCCTGCTGGAGCTCTTCGACGTGGTGGGCGCCGAGGACCCCCGGGTGGTCACGGCCCGGGGCGCCCTCATGCGCGCCCTCTTCTGAGGCCGGGTCCACCACCCGGTGCCCGGCTCCGCGGCCGACGTGCGGGACCGGGCACCGCGGCCGACGCGCGGGGCGGGGCTCCGCCGTCCGGGGGAGCCCGGCCCCGCAGCGGTGCGGCGGGATCCGTCGTGCGCCGGAGGCGGCCCGGGCCCCGCCTGCCTACGCTGGTGGCATGAGCCACCAGCCGCCCCTGCACCAGGCCCCGGTCCCGTCCGCGGCACCGGACCCCTCCGCCCCGCCGCCCGCCGCGCAGCCCGCCCTGAGCGTGCGCGGCCTCGTCCGGGTCTTCGGCCGGCCGGGCACCCCGGACGCCAAGGTCGCCGTGGACCGGGTCGACCTCGACGTGCCGCGCGGTTCCTTCTACGGGCTCGTCGGCCGCAACGGCGCCGGCAAGACCACCATGCTGTCCATGGCCACCGGCCTGCTGCGCCCCACGGCGGGGGCGGTCCGGGTCGCCGGGGTGGACGTGTGGGCCGAGCCGCGGCGGGCGAAGCAGCTGATGGGCGTGCTGCCCGACGGCGTGCACCTGTTCGACCGGCTCACGGGCCGGCAGCTGGTGACCTACTCGGGGCTGCTGCGCGGGATGGACCGCGAGGTCGTGGCCGAGCGCGCCGAGGACCTCCTGCGGGCCATGGACCTGCTCGGCGACGCCGGCACCCAGGTGCAGGACTACTCCGCGGGCATGACCAAGAAGATCGCCCTGGCGGGCGCCCTCGTCCACGCCCCGAGCCTGCTCGTGCTCGACGAGCCGTTCGAGTCGGTGGACCCCGTCTCGGCGGCCAACATCCGCCAGATCCTGCACGGCTTCGTGGCCGCGGGCGGCACCGTGGTGGTCTCCAGCCACGTCATGGACCTGGTGCAGCGGATGTGCGACCACGTGGCGGTCATGGACCGCGGCCGGGTGCTCGCCGCCGGCACGGTCGACGCGGTGCGGGCGGGGGCGTCCCTCGAGGACCGGTTCGTGGAGCTCGTCGGCGGTCGCCGGGAGACCGGGGAGGAGCTCTCGTGGCTGCGCCCGGAGTGAGCCCCGGCCTCGCGCCGGCCCCGCACGGGTCCCTGCCCGGCCGCACCGGTGCGCTGCTGCCGGTCCGCCACCTCGTGGGTCTCAAGGCCAGGATCCTGCTCAACACCCTCACCCGCAGCACCTGGGTGCTCGTGGGCACCGTCGTGGGCGCGGCCTACTTCCTGTTCCTGCTGGTCACCTCCCTCGTGGGGCTGCACCTGCTCGGCCGCGAGGAGCTCTCCCTCGTGCGGACCGTGCTGGTCCTGGCCGGGGCCGCGGCGACCCTGGCCTGGTGGCTGGTGCCCGTCCTCGCCTCCCGCGCCGACGCGACCCTGGACCCCGCCCGGCTGGCCCTGTTCCCGCTGACGGTCGGCCAGGTCCAGTGGGGGCAGGCCCTCGGCGCACTCGTCGGGGTCCCCGGGGCGCTCACGGCGCTCGCGGTGGCCGGGTCGGTGCTCGCCTGGCGGTCCTCGGCGGCGGCCGTGCTCACCGCGATCGTCTGCCTGCCCCTGGCCCTCGCGCTGCTGTTCACCGGCTCCCGCTGCGTCACGGCGCTCGCGATCGGGCTGAGCCGCCGGCGCCGGCTCACCGAGCTGCTGTCGGTGCTCGCGCTCGTGGGCCTGATCTTCCTCGGGCCCCTGTTCGCGGGGGTGATGAGCGGGCTCGAGCTCGTGTGGGAGCGGCTCCCGGAGTACGCCGCGGTCGTGGCGTGGACGCCGCTGGGCGCCGTCTGGGCCCTGCCGGCCGACGTCGCCGCCGGCCGGTGGGCCGCGGCCGCCGGGCGGCTCGCCGTGGCCGTGCTGACCGTGCTCGCCCTGGTGCTGGTCTGGCGGGTCGCCCAGCAGCGCGCCCTCACCAGCACCGCCGGGGAGCGGACCGCCACGGCCGCCGGCAGCGAGGGCGCCGGTCTCCTCGACCGGCTGCCGCCCCGCCCCTGGGCCGCCGTCGCGGCCCGCTGCCTGATCTACTGGGTCCGGGACCCGCGCTACTCGGCGGGCCTGCTCGTGATCCCCGCGATCGCCGTGCTGCTGTGGCTGATCCGGGAGCCGGGCGGGGCCAACGTCCTGTTCCACGCCCTGGGGCCCATGGTGGCCGTGCTGATGGCGTACACGATCTCCGCCGACGTCTCCTCGGACAACACCGCCGTCCACCTGCACCTGCTCACGGGGCTGCGGGGCGTGCACGACCGCGCGGGGCGGGTGCTCGCGCTGCTGGTGGTCGCCGCGCCGCTGGCGGTGCTCGGGGTGCTGGTGCCCCTGGCGGCGGAGGGCCGCTGGCACCTGCTGCCGGGGCTGCTGGGCACCACGGTGCTGGCGCTGCTCGGCGGGTGCGGCCTGGCCTCGGTGATGTCGGCCCGCTACACCTATCCGGTGGCCCCGCCGGGCTCCTCCCCGCTGAAGACGCCGGAGGGGTTCACGGTGCTCAACGTGCTCGTGCAGTTCGTGGCCCTGGGCCTGATGCTCGTCCTCACGCTGCCCGCGGCCGTGCCCCTGCTCGTGCACGCGGCCGGCGGGAGCGCCGGGTGGGGCTGGGCGGCGCTGGCCGCCGGCCTGGTGCTGGGCCCGCTGCTGTGCGGGCTCGGCGTGGTCGTGGGCGGGCGCTGGTACGACCGGCGGGCCCCGGAGCTGCTGCAGGAGGTCGCCCGGTTCCGCTGAGCCGGCACCGGCTCGCACGCCCGGCCACGGCGACGGGGTAAACTGGCGCCCATGCAGCCCTTCCCCGCTCCCACCACCGGCACCCCGACCAGCGGGCCGGACGACAGCCCCTACGGCACCGATCCGGCGCAGCCGGCGGGCGGCACCACGACCATCGAGCGGGAGGAGACCCGGGAGCTCCAGGAGCCCGGTGACCACGAGCGCTTCGCGCACTACGTGCGCAAGGAGAAGATCATGGAGTCCGCCCTCTCCGGCGAGCCCGTGATCGCGCTGTGCGGCAAGGTCTGGGTGCCGGGGCGGGACCCGCAGCGGTTCCCCGTGTGCCCCACCTGCAAGGAGATCTACGAGGGCCTGCGCCCGAGCAACGACAGCGGCGACGACCAGGGCTGAGCACGGCCCTCCCGGCGAAGCGCCCGCCCCCGGCGGGCGCTTTTGCGTGGCCCGCCGCCGCGCCCTCCCCACCCGCCGCGCCCGTGCCGGGCCGCGGCACCACGAGCGAAAGGACGTCGCCCCCGTGTCCCAGGACGACCAGCTGTCCTTGTTCGGCAACGCTGCCGCCGATCTCCCCCCGGCCTATCCGGACCGCGCCGCGTGGGGGACGGCCCCCAAGCTGCGCGCCTGGCAGGCGGAGGCGCTGCAGCGCTACTTCGAGGCCCAGCCCCAGGACTTCATGGCCGTGGCGACGCCCGGGGCCGGCAAGACGACCTTCGCGCTGCGGGTGGCCAAGGAGCTCTTCGACCGCGGCACGGTCAACCGCATCACGGTGGTGACCCCCACCGACCACCTCAAGCGGCAGTGGGCGGACGCCGCCGCCCGCGTGGGGCTGGCGATCGACCCGAACTTCAAGAACGCGGACGGCTCCCACGGCCGGGACTACCTCGGCGCCGCGGTGACGTACGCGCAGGTGGCCATGAAGCCGCTGCTCCACCGCGCCCGCACCGAGGCCGGGCGCACCCTGGTGATCATGGACGAGATCCACCACGCCGGGGACTCCCTGACCTGGGGCGACGGCCTGCAGGAGGCGTTCGACCCGGCCGTGCGCCGGCTGGCGCTGACCGGCACCCCGTTCCGCTCGGACACCGCCCCGATCCCCTTCGTGCGCTACGTGGAGGACGGGGACGGCATCCGCCGCTCCAGCGCCGACTACACCTACGGCTACGGGGACGCCCTGAAGGACCACGTGGTGCGCCCGGTGATCTTCCTCGCGTACTCGGGGCAGATGCGCTGGCGCACGAGCGCGGGCGAGGAGATGGCCGCGGAGCTCGGCGAGGGGTTCACCAAGGACATCACCTCGCAGGCCTGGCGCACCGCGCTGGACCCCCAGGGGCAGTGGATCCCCTCGGTGCTGCAGGCCGCCGACCAGCGGCTCACCGAGGTGCGGCGCACCGTGCCCGACGCCGGGGCGCTGGTCATCGCGACCGACCACCAGGACGCCAAGGCCTACGCCGCGCAGCTGCGCCGGATCACCGGGGAGAACCCCACCGTGGTCCTCTCCGACGACAAGGGCGCCTCGGACCGGATCGACGACTTCTCCACCGGGGACGGCCGCTGGATGGTGGCCGTGCGCATGGTCTCGGAGGGCGTGGACGTCCCGCGCCTGGCCGTGGGCGTCTACGCGACGTCCACCTCCACCCCGCTGTTCTTCGCCCAGGCCGTCGGCCGCTTCGTGCGCGCCCGCAAGCGCGGGGAGACCGCGTCCGTGTTCCTGCCGTCCGTGCCCGCCCTGATGCAGCTGGCCAACGAGATGGAGGCCGAGCGGGACCACGCCCTCGACAAGCCGGCGGCCGCGGAGACCGGCCTGCCCGCGGACCCGATGGAGGAGGGCTGGGACGACGACCTGCTCGAGGAGGCCAACCGCGAGGAGAAGGCGTCCTCGACCCTCGCGCAGGGCCGCTTCGAGGCCATCGGCTCCGACGCGTCCTTCCACGGCGTGCTCTTCGACGGCGGAGCGTTCGGCGGCGGCGTGGCCGTGGGCTCCGAGGAGGAGGCCGACTTCCTGGGCATCCCCGGGCTGCTCGAGGCTGACCAGGTCTCGGCGCTGCTGCGGGAGCGGCAGTCCCAGCACGCCCGCCGGCGCTCGGGCACGGCCCGGGCCCCGGAGGCGCCGACGGTGCCCGACCACCGGCGGCTCAAGGAGCTGCGCTCCACGCTGTCCAAGAACGTCTCGGCCTGGGCCTCGCGCACGGGCACCCCGCACGGGATGGTGCACAACGAGCTGCGCCGGGTCTGCGGGGGCCCGCCGGTGGCGCAGGCCAACGAGGAGCAGCTGCAGGCCCGCGTGCAGAAGCTCCAGGACTGGTTCATCGGCCGCAAATGACCCCGCCCCCGCCGCGCGAGGCCGCGGCGGGGCAGCGCCGGGGCGCCGCCGGCCGCGACCGCGCGGCAGGACTCAGGGGTGGACGAGCTCCACGCCCGCGTCGGCCATCTCCTGCAGGGCGCGGGCGGTGGACGCCTCGGCGACCCCGGCGGTGAGCCCGACCAGCACCCGGGTGTCGTAGCCGGCCTCCACGGCGTCCAGGGCGGTGGCCCGCACGCAGTGGTCGGTGGCCAGGCCCACGATGTCCACGGCCTCGATCTCGTGCTCGCGCAGCCAGTCGTCGAGGCTGACGTCGGGCTCGTCGTCCACGTCCTCGTCGTCGCCCATCGGCACGTCCGCGTCCGGGGCGAGCAGGCCCTCGAAGCCGGAGTAGGCGGCGTCGTGCTCGCCCTTGCGGAACCACGCCTGGATCCAGTCGGTGTCCAGGTCCGGGTGCGAGTGCGCGCCGGTCGACTCGGCCACGCAGTGCACGGGCCAGGAGTGCACGTAGTCGGGCTCGTCGGAGAAGTGCGCCCCCGGGTCGACGTGCCAGTCCTGGGTCGCGGCGACCGCGGCGTACTCCCCGTGGTGGTTCTCGAGGTGCTCCGACACGGCGGCGGCCACCTCGGCGCCGCCGGTCACGGGGAGCGCCCCGCCCTCGCAGAAGTCGTTCTGCACGTCGACGACGATCAGTGCGGTCCTCATGGTGCTCCTTCTCTGGTCGGCCGGCTCCGGTGGGACGGGCTCGGGCCGGTGGGGTGCGGATCGGTGGGGACGGGGTTCAGACGGCGGCGTCGGGCTCGACGACGGTGGGGATCACGGGGTCGCCCTCGCTGAGCCGCCGGGCGGAGCGGGGGAGCTCGGCGATCGAGGCGGTGTGCCGGGCCCGCGCCCGCTCCACCCCGGCCGGGCCGGTCCAGCCGTCGAGCAGCTGGCCGTCGCGGACGAAGTCCTCGAGCAGGGGCCGGTCGTCGCCGTCGTCGAGCGGGGACCGGCCGATCCCGACCAGCTCGTGGGTGGCGGTGCCGCGCTCGTCGCGGCGGCGCAGCGCGTACTTGCGCCCGCCGATGGAGGCCTTGCCCACGGCGGCCTTGGCCACGGGCTGCAGCGTCCCGGAGGAGTCCTCCCGGGCCACGAGCTTGTAGACCATCGAGGAGGTCGGGGCGCCCGAGCCGGTGACCACGCGGGTGCCCACGCCGAACGCGTCGACCGGGGCGGCGTTGAGGGCGGCGATGGCGTACTCGTCGAGGTCGGAGGTCACGGTGATCCGGGTGTCCGGGTTGCCGAGCTCGTCGAGCAGGCCGCGGACCCACGAGGCCTGGGTGACGAGGTCCCCGGAGTCCAGGCGCACCCCGCCCAGCTCGGGCCCGGCGAGCCGCACGGCCGTGCGCACGGCCGCCTCCACGTCGTAGGTGTCCACGAGCAGCGTGGTGCCGCGGCCCATCGACTCCAGCTGGGCGCGGAAGGCGTCCTCCTCGCTGTCGTGCAGGAGGGTGAAGGAGTGCGCGGCCGTGCCCACGGTCCGCAGCCCGTAGCGGTGGCCGGCCTCGAGGTTGGACGTCGAGTCGAAGCCGCCGATCACCGCGGCGCGCGCCGCCGCGACGGCCGCCTCCTCGTGGGCCCGGCGCGAGCCCATCTCGATGCACGGGCGCCCCGCCGCGGCGCCGACCATGCGGGAGGCGGCCGAGGCCACGGCGCTGTCGTAGTTGAGCACGGACAGGAAGTACGTCTCCAGCACGCACGCCTCCGCGAACGTCGCCTCCACCACGAGCAGCGGCGAGGACGGGAAGTACGCCTCTCCCTCGGCGTAGCCGGAGACGGAGCCGGTGAACCGGAAGCCGGCCAGGTAGTCCAGGGTGGAGCGGTTCACCACGCCGGTGCCGGCGAGGAAGCTCAGCTGCTCGTCGTCGAAGCAGAAGCTCTCGAGGCCCTCCAGCAGGCGGCCGGTGCCGGCCACCACGCCGTAGCGGCGCCCGGCCGGCAGGCGCCGGGCGAACACCTCGAACACGCTGCGCCGGTGCGCGGTGCCCGAGTGCAGGGCCGCCTGCAGCATGGTCAGCTCGTAGTGGTCGGTCATGAGGGACGTGGGCGGCGGGGTCCACGGGTGGCTGCGCTGGTTCACGGGCACCACTCTAGCGACGCCGCCGGTGCGCCCCGCCTCCGGGACTCGCTACGATGGACGGACCATGCACTGCACCCTCCCCGCCGCCGTCCGCGCCGCGGCCACCGTGTCCCCGGAGACCGGCACCCGGACCACCGAGGAGACGTCGGTGTCCTCGGCGACCCAGCGCCCCTGGAACGTGGTCGTCTGGGACGACCCGGTCAACCTCATGAGCTACGTGACGTACGTGTTCCGCTCCTACTTCGGCTACCCGGAGGACAAGGCCCGGGCCCTGATGCTGGAGGTCCACCACCAGGGGCGCTCCGTGGTGGCCAGCGGCTCCCTGGAGGAGGCCGAGACGCACACGGCGGCCATGCACGGCTTCGGGCTGTGGGCCACCTTCGAGCAGGCGGGGGGACGCTGAGTGGCACAGGGATTCCGATCGACGCGCAAGGGCATCACCGCCCGGTTCGAGGACGCGGAGAAGGAGCTGCTGCAGAAGCTCTTCGCGGACGTGGCGCAGACCCTGGCCCCCGAGGAGCCGGCCGCGCAGGACCCGCTGGAACGGATGCTCGGGGTGTTCGCGGACGCCTCCGCCCCGGCGGACTCCGCGCTGCGGCGGCTGCTGCCCGACGCCAGCACGGACCCGGAGCGGGCCGCGGAGTTCCGCCGGTACACGGAGCGGGGGCTGCGGGAGGCCAAGATGGGCGCGCTCAAGCAGGCCGCCCTGGCCCTGGAGGCCCAGCCCGTGCGCCTGGACCCCGAGCAGGCCCAGGCCTTCGGGCAGGCGCTCAACGACGTCCGCCTGGTGCTGGCCGACCGGCTGGAGATCCGCAGCCCGGAGGACGCCGAACGGGTCGGCCGCTACGACGACTGGTCCACGATCGAGGACGTCGAGGCGTACATGTCGCTGCTGTACAACTTCGTCTCGTGGCTGCAGGAGACCCTCATGGAGGCGCTGCTGCACGAGCTGCCCCGCCCCTGACCCCGGGCTGACCGGCGGCGGAGCCGGCAGGGGCGGCCCGGCAGCAGGGATGGGTGACCGTGATCACACCGCCGCCCCCGCCGTGGGGTTTGGGACGGCGGCACGCCCGGGACTACGCTCTTGACGATATGCAGGATGACGACGCCTTCGGGCCCGGCGGCCGGGCCGCGCGCGGCCCCAATCCCGGTTCACCCATCGGCGTGTTCGACTCCGGGGTGGGCGGGCTCACCGTGGCCCGCGCCATCATCGACCAGCTCCCGCACGAGGAGATCGTCTACGTGGGCGACACCGCGCACGGGCCCTACGGGCCCCTGCCGATCGCCGAGGTGCGGGCGCACGCCCTGCGGATCATGGACGAGCTCGTCGACTCCGGGGTGAAGCTGCTGGTGATCGCCTGCAACACGGCCTCGGCCGCGGTGCTGCGCGACGCCCGGGAGCGCTACACCCGGGTCTACGGCATCCCGGTGGTCGAGGTGATCCAGCCGGCGGTGCGCCGCGCGGTGGCCTCGACCCGCAACGGCCGGATCGGCGTGATCGGCACCGAGGCCACGGTGGGCTCGCGCGCCTACGACGACACCTTCGCCGCCGCCCCGCACCTGCGGATCGACTCGGTGGCCTGCCCGGCGTTCGTCGACTACGTGGAGGCGGGGGTCACCACCGGCCCCGGTCTGCTCGCGACGGCGCAGGGCTACCTCGGCCCGCTCAAGGACGCCGGCGTGGACACCCTCGTGCTGGGCTGCACCCACTACCCGCTGCTCACCGGCGTGATCTCCTACGTCATGGGCGACACCGTCACCCTGGTCTCCAGCGCGGAGGAGACCGCCCAGGACGTCTACCGGGCGCTCGTGAGCCACGGGCTCGAGCGCGAGCCGGGGACGCCGGGCGGGACCGCCCGGCACGAGTTCCTCGCCACCGGGGACGCGGCGTCCTTCGAGGTCCTCGCCCGGCGCTTCCTGGGCCCGGAGGTGGCGCGCGTGCGGCACACCAGCTCCGTGGCGGAGCAGTTCCCCACGGGCTCGCTCGCCCGGATCACCCCGGAGATGATCGGGGGCGCCGGCTCCTCGGCTCCCTGAGCAGCCCCGCGGCCGGTGCGGCCGCCGTCCCACCGGTTCCCCTGGAAGGCCCTCGCCCATGAAACTCACCATCATCGGATGCACCGGATCCTTCGCGGGTCCGGACTCCCCGGCCTCCTGCTACCTGGTCAGCGGCGAGGACGCCGCCGGGCGGGTCTGGCGGATCCTGCTGGACATGGGCAACGGCGCCCTGGGCGTGCTCCAGCGGCACCTGGACCTGCACGACATCGACGCCGTGCTGGTCAGCCACCTCCACCCGGACCACTGCATCGACCTCGCCGGGCTGCACGTGGCCGTCAAGTGGGACCCGCGCGGCTGGGGCGGGGCCCGGATCCCGCTGTGGGGGCCCACCGGGATCCACGACTACCTCAGCGGCACCCACGGCCTGCCGCTGGACCCGGGCATGCACGGGGAGTTCGAGTTCCACTCCTGGGTGCCCGAGCAGCCCGTGCGGATCGGGCCGTTCACGGTCACGCCCTACCTGGTGGAGCACCCCATCGCCGAGCCCTACGCCCTGCGCCTGGACTACGACGGGGTGATGGGGCCCAGCACGCTGGCCTACTCCGGGGACACCGACGCCTGCGCGGGCCTCGTGCGCGCCGCGCACGACGCCGACGTGTTCCTCTGCGAGGCCGCCTACCACGAGGGCCGCGACGACGCCCTGCGCGGCATCCACCTCACCGGGCGGCGCGCCGGCGAGGCGGCCCGGGACGCGGGGGCGCGCAAGCTGCTGCTGACCCACCTGCCCGTCTGGAACTCGCCCACGCGGGCCGTGGAGGAGGCCGAGGAGGTCTTCGACGGGCCCATCGGCCTGGCCGAGCCGGCCTACACCTACCGCATCGTCCGGCACAGCAGCGGCCGCCCCGCGGCCGCCGTCGGCCCGTGAGCCCCGGCGCCGCGGAGGGGCCTCCCCGGTCCGGACCGAGGAGTAAGGTGGGGCCCATGGAAACCCCCGTCGACACGACCGCACCGGCCTCCTCGACCCCGGGGGCGACCCGGGCGGACGGCCGCTCGCCCGACGAGCTGCGGCCCATCACCATCACCCGCGGCTGGTCCCAGCAGGCGGAGGGCTCCGCGCTCGTGGAGTTCGGCAGCACCCGCGTGCTGTGCACCGCCTCCGTGACGGAGGGGGTCCCGCGCTGGCTGAAGGGGGAGGGGCGCGGCTGGGTGACCGCCGAGTACGCGATGCTCCCGCGCGCCACCTCCACCCGCTCCGCCCGGGAGTCCGTCAAGGGCAAGATCGGCGGGCGCACCCACGAGATCTCCCGGCTGATCGGCCGGTCCCTGCGCTCGGTCATCGACCTCTCCGCCCTGGGGGAGAACACCGTGGTCCTCGACTGCGACGTCCTCCAGGCCGACGGCGGGACCCGCACCGCCGCGATCACCGGCGCCTACGTGGCGCTGGCCGAGGCGGTGAGCTGGGCGCGCGCCGAGGGGCTGATCGCCCGGCGCGCCCAGCCGCTGACCGACACCGTCGCCGCCGTCTCCGTGGGGATCATCGACGGGGTGCCGATGCTCGACCTCCCCTACGTGGAGGACGTGCGCGCCGAGACCGACATGAACGTGGTGGTCACCGGCTCCGGCGACTTCGTGGAGGTGCAGGGCACCGCCGAGGGCGCCCCGTTCGACCGCGCCGAGCTCGACGCCCTGCTGGACCTGGCGCTCGCCGGCTGCGCCCAGCTGACCCAGATCCAGGTGGAGACGCTGCGGGAGGGCGACGGTGCCTGAGCACGACGGCGCCCGCGTGGTGCTCGCCACCCACAACGCCGGCAAGCTGACCGAGCTGCGGGAGATGATCGCGGCCGCGCTGCCCGGGACGGACGTGCAGCGGCTCGTGGTGGACGCCGCCGCCGCCGGGGCCCCCGACGTCGTCGAGGACGGCACCACCTTCGAGGCCAACGCCCTGCTCAAGGCCCGCTCCGCGGCCGCCGCGACCGGGCTGATCGCCGTGGCCGACGACTCCGGGCTGGCCGTGGACGTCCTGCACGGCGCCCCCGGGATCTTCTCGGCGCGGTGGTCCGGCCGGCACGGCGACGACGCCGCGAACCTGCGGCTGCTGCTCGACCAGCTCGCCGACATCCCCGACGCCCACCGCGGCGCCGAGTTCGTGTGCGCCGCGGCCCTCGTCACCCCCGGCGGGCAGGAGCACGTGGAGACCGGGACGCTGCGCGGCACCCTGCTGCGGGAGCCCGTGGGGGAGGGCGGCTTCGGCTACGACCCCGTCCTGCTGCCCGAGGGCTCCGACCGCTCCGTCGCCCAGCTCACCCGCGCGGAGAAGAACGCCGTCAGCCACCGGGGGCGGGCCATGACCGCCCTGCTCCCGCACCTCCTGGCCGCGCTCGGCGCGGACACCGGCGCCGTCCCCCACTGACGCCCGGACCGAGAAGACACCCCATGCCCTGGTCGTCGCTCCAGCACCTCCCCTTCGCCGGCGCCGTCGAGGCCGTCCTGGCCGAGGCGGGGATCAGCGTGGCGTGCAGCGACTGGGAGGTCCACGCCGGCGGCTCCGCGCACGTGGTGGTGAACGTGGGGCACATCATCTCCGTGCGGATCGCCAAGAACGCCACCGTCTGCGAGCAGGTGGAGCGGCGCACCGAGGTGCTGCGCCGGCTGCCCCGCTTCTCCTTCGCGACCCCGCGGCCGGTGACGGGCGTGGTGGCCGCCAACGGCTACACCGGCGTGGGGCTAACCTGGCTCCCCGGCGTGCCGCACCCGCCCGGGCACGGTGACCCGGCCGTGCTCCACCGGGTGCTGACCGAGCTCGCGGAGGTCGACGCCTCCGGCTTCGCCCCCTACCTGGACCGGCCCGGCCAGCACTGGGGCGGGCACCGCCGCCGGCACGTGCTCCTGGACGAGGTCATCCCGCGGCTGCTGCCCCGCAACCAGGGCGCGGCCCTGCGGTGCGTGGCCGAGCTCGCGGCGCTGCCCACCGTCACGCCCTCCCTGGTGCACGGGGACCTGATGGGGCACAACATGCTCTGGGACGGGGAGGAGCTCACCGGCATCATCGACTGGGACCACGCCTGCCTCTACGACCCCGCGCACGACGCCGCCTCCCTCGGGCTGTGGTACGGCTGGGACGCCCTGCGCGGCGCCGTGTCCGAGCCCGTCTACGAGCGGGCCCGGCTGCACGCGCGCACCTTCCCGCTGCAGGCGGTCGCGTACGCCATGCACCACGAGCTCGACACCGCCCAGGTCAACCAGGCCATCGCCCGGGCGGACGAGTGGATCGAGACCCACCTGCGCGGCGTCCACGCCTGAGCCGGGGCAGTAGGCTGTTCCGGTGCCGTTCCCCGCTTCCCCCGACACCGACCTCCGCCCACCGTTCCCCGCCGCGGCCTCCGGGCCGGGGACGACCGGCGCGGCGGCCCCGTCCTCCCTCGACTTCACCGCGATCGACTTCGAGACCGCCAACCGCTTCATCGGCTCGCCGTGCGCGGTGGGACTGGTGCGGGTCCGCGGCGGGGTGGTGGTGGAGGAGCGCTCCGCGTACATGCGGCCCCCGCGCACACGCGCGGCCTTCGACCCCGGCAACGTGCGCATCCACGGCATCACCGAGCGCACCGTCGCCGAGCACCCCGTCTTCGACGAGCTGTGGCCCCGGATCGAGGACTGGATCCTCGCCGAGGACGCCGACGAGCTGGTGGTGGCGCACAACGCGGCCTTCGACATGGGCGTGATCCGCGCGGCCTGCGCGGAGACGGGCACCCGGCACGCCCCGCTGGCGTACGCGTGCAGCCTGGCGCTGGCCCGGCGCGGCTACGACCTGCCGTCCTACGCGCTGCCGCGGGCGGCGGAGGCCGCCGGCGTCCCCCTGGAGCGCCACCACGACGCCCTCGAGGACGCCCGGGCCTGCGCCGGGATCGTGGTGGACCTCGTCCGGCGCTCCGGGGCGGGCACGGTCGGGGCGCTGCTCGCCGGCTGCGGTCTCAGCGTCCGGCGCCTGGCGCCCCGACTTCCCTGAGCCAGCGCTCGGCGGACTCGGCCACCGCGTCCCGGGCGTCCAGCGAGGCCAGCCACTCCGGGGGCAGGGCGGCGGTGCCGCGCGCGGCCCCCGTGACGGCGCCGGCGATCGATCCCGCACCGCCCGGGACGGCGCCGGCGGCCGTGCCCAGCTCCACCGCGCGGCGGAACACGGACTCCGGGTTCCCGGCCGCCGAGTCTTCGGGCTCCGCCTCGGCGCGCAGGGCCGCCCACAGCCCGGCGGCCAGGACCACGGGCGCCGTGGGCGCCGCGCCGAGGACCTCCGGGTGCCCGTCGGGCAGCGGCCCGGGATCGCCGGCGGCGCGCACGGCGTCGTCGAGCCGGGCGAGGGTCTCGGCGACCGGACGGGTGAGGTGCGCGGCGGTCTCGCGGGCGGCGGCCACGGCGGCGGCGACCGGGCGTGCCGCCCCCTCCCGGCGGGCCCGGACGGCGGCGTGGACGGTGAAGCCGTAGACCGCCGCGGCGGTCTGCGCCTCGGGGTGCCCGTGCGTCAGCGCCGCGCCGTTGATGGCCAGCGGCGCGAGGGTGCGCCACCCCACGTGGGGCAGCAGGCCGAAGGGGGCGGAGCGCAGCACGGCCGCGGCGTCCTCGGCGTCCGGCAGCAGCGGCCGCTCGACCTCGCCCATCCGCCCGCTCCGCAGGGCCTCCAGCACCGTGTCCGCCGGGTGCCGGACGGCGTGCAGGACCTCGAGCTCGTCGAGCCGGCGCGGCAGGGGCCGCGGCGCCTCCGCCGGATGGGGGACCCCCTGGGTGCGCAGCCAGCGCAGGTACGCCAGCCACAGGCAGGCGGTCTCGTCGGCGGGCTGACCGTCGTTGGCCCACTCCACGACCTCCAGGAGGGCGTCCAGCGTGTAGAGGGTCAGCTGCGTGTCGGCGGAGACCTGCAGCCGCCCGGTGCCGCCCTCGGCGCCCGGCGGCTCGGCCTCCGCGCCGGCCCGGCGGCCCGTCGCGTCCCCCAGGGCCCCGCCCAGCAGGGCGGCGCGCACGGAGTCGGCGTACTCGGGCCGGGCGGGATCGTGGCCGGCGTCGGGGCGGAGGAGGGGTCCAGGCATGCGGTCAGTGTAGTCGGGCCGGACGGCCCGTCCGCGCGGTCCCGCGGTGCGGCCCGGCGGTGCGGTCCGGGTCCGCGCCCCGGTGTCTCACCGCGCTCTCAGGTGGACTGTGCTTCCATGGCACGGGCGTCCGCCGCCCGCACCGTCACGGCACCCCGTCCGTGTCGACCCGACCCCCAGGAGAACCCGATGACCGAGCACTCCCGCACGACCTCCGTGCGCCCCGGCGCCGAGGACCCCGCCCACGGCAGCACCCGCACGTCCACGGCCACCTCCGCCCGCCCCGGCACCGGGCCCGAGGACCGCCCCGGCACCGCGGTCCGCGCCGGCCGGCGCGCCCCCGAGCCCCCGGGTCTCGCGGCCCCCGTGCCCGCGGCCGCGCGCAAGGACCCGGCACCGGGACCCGGGCCGGGGGAGCACTCCGCCCCGGCGCGGTGGGCCGCGGAGTTCGCGGGCACGGCGCTGCTCGTCTTCGCCGGACTGGGCACCGGCATGTTCGCCACCGAGGTCATCGACTCCGCGCTCGGCTTCGGCCTCGGCCTGCTCGCGGCGGTCGTGGCCTTCGGGCACGTCTCCGGCGGCCACTTCAACCCGGCCGTGACGCTGGCCGCCGTGGTCGCGGGCCGGACCGCCCCGGGCCCCGCGGTCGGCTACGTGGTGGCCCAGGTGCTGGGCGCCCTGAGCGCCGCCGGCGTGCTGTGGGCCGTGCTGATGACCCTGCTGGACGCCGCCACCACCGCCCAGGTGATCGGCGGGATCTCCAACGGCTTCGGATCGAACTCCGCCTCGCAGGCGGGGTGGACCACGGTCCTGCTGGTCGAGTTCGTCGCCACCGCCCTGCTCGCCCTCGTGGTGCTCGGCTCGACCGCGCCCCGGGCCAACGCCGTGCTGGCCCCGGTCGCGATGGCCGCGGCGCTCGCCTTCCTGCTGACGGTCACCGCCCCGTTCGACGGCGGCTCGCTGAACCCGGCCCGCTCCACCGGTGCCGCCGTGGTCGCGGGCTCGTCCCACCTCGGGCAGCTGTGGCTCTTCTGGGTGGCCCCGCTGCTCGGCGGCCTCGTGGCCGGGCTGGCCCACCGCGTGGCCGACCTCCGGCGCCCGCGGGCCGGCACCGCGACGGACGGCACCGCCCACGACGGCACCGGCCACGACGGCACCGGCCACGACGGCACCGGCCACGACGGCACCGCCGCCGAGGGGTCCGTCGCGGGGTCCGCCCGCGGCGGGGAGCACCGGGGCCCGTCGGCCTGAGCGGCGGACGCGGCCGCCCGCCCCGGCGCGGGCGGCTCCCGGCGTCCCCGGCCCGCGCCGGGGCGGCCCGCGGGGCCGACGCTTTCCGTCATCGACCGGGGCCGTGGCTAGGCTGAGGCGTGTCCCGGCCCCCACCGGAAGGAACCGGACCACCCCCGTGAGCAGCACGCGCGCCCCCGAACCGCTCGGTGGGATCAGCATGGCCAGCAGGTCCCCGCTGGCCGACTCCCGTGAGCTCGCCGCCGTCAGCGGCGCCCTCTACCCGGTGCTGACGCTGCTGGTGCGCCTGCCCCAGACCATGGTGCCGCTGGGCGTGCTGACCACGGTGGCCCTGATCTCCGGGTCGCCGGCCCTGGGCACGCTGTGCGCCGGGGCCGTGACCCTCGGCTCGGCCGTGTGCGGACTGGCCATGGGGGCGGCCGCCTCCTGGCGGGGGCGCCAGCTCGGTCTCGTCCTGCTCACGCTGGCGAACCCGGTGGCGGTCTGGTGGCTGGTCCGGCTGCTGCCGGGGGCCTCCGCCGCTCCGGAGCCCGATCCCGCCCGGCTGGTCCTGCCGTGCCTGCTCGCCGGGCTCGTCCTGCCGCAGATGGGCGTGGTCTGCCGGCTGCGCTGGTGGTCGCTGCTCGGCCGGGACGACCGGCACGACCTCTTCGACACGGCGCTGCGCCACGAGAGCGTCATGGACTCCCTGGCGACGGTCCTGGCGGCCGCGGTCACCGGGCTCGTGGCCGTGACGCTCGGGCCGGCCGCCGTGCTGGCGCTCTCGGCGGCCCTCACCCTGGCGGGCACCACCGTGTTCCTCCTGCACTGCTCGGCGCGGCTGCCGCGCCGGCTCATCCGCTTCCGCGCCCCGGTCCCCGCCGGGCTCACCCGGGCGGCCCGGCTCCGGCGCCGCCGGACCGCGCAGCTGCGCATGCTCCCGGTGCTGGGCATGGGGGCGCTGGGCGCCCTGCTGGGGTCGATCCTGGGCTCCGTGGTGGTCTTCGCGATCTCCGTGGACGCGGTGGTCTCGGTCGCCTGGCTGTACGCGGTCACGGGCCTGACCTCGGCGGTCGCGGCGGTGTTCGCCTCCGCCCGCACGGAGGAGCTGCGGCTGTGGAACCGCTGGGTGGGGGCGGCGTCGGGGGCCGTGCTGGCCTCGATGCTGCTGACCGTCCCGGACGGCTCGGTGGGGATGGTGCTCGCCCTGGCGCTGGCCGGGCTGACCACGGGTCCCTGCCTGGTGGCCGTCTACGAGCTCGCGCGGCTCGTCGCGCCGAGCTCGCGGGTCACGGCCCTCACCACGGTGATGACGGCGGCGATGAGCGTGGGGCTCACCGTGGGTCTCGTGCTCTCCGGGTGGTTCGGGGAGACGTGGGGCTACCGCACCGCGGCGCTGGTGCCCGTGGGCTCCGCGGCCCTGCTGCTCGCCGGGGCCCTGGGCTTCGTCCACCGGTGGCGGCGCACCCTCCTCGACGAGGGGTGAGTCCCGCCGGGCCCGGCACCGGGCCCGGCGGGACGGGTCGGCTCAGTGGCCGCGGTCGATCCACTCCTGCAGGTGCGGGGCCTCGGCCCCGACCGTGGTGGGGTCCCCGTGCCCGGTGAGCACCTCGGTGCCCTCGGGCAGGCTCAGCAGCCGATCACGGATCGAGTCGATGATCGTGGCGAAGTCGCTGTAGGAGCGCCCGGTGGCCCCGGGCCCGCCCTGGAACAGGGTGTCGCCGGAGAACACGACCCCGTGCTCCCCGAGGCCGGGGGCGGAGAAGCACACCGAGCCCGGGGAGTGCCCGGGGGTGTGCAACACCGTGAGGGTCGTGCCGCCGACGGTGAACTCCTGTCCGTCGGCGAGCTCGGCGTCGAAGGCGGTGTGCGGGTAGACCTGCTCCCACAGCACGGTGTCGTCCGGGTGCAGGTGGATGTCCGCGCCCACCTGCCCGGCGACCTCCTTCACGGCGCGGATGTGGTCGTCGTGGGCGTGCGTGAGCAGGATCGCGACGACTCGCCGCCCCGCCACGGCCTCCACGACCTTCTGCGGGTCGTGGGCGGGGTCGATCACCACGCACGCGTCGTCGTCGCCGACGATCCACACGTTGTTCTCGACCTCCCAGGTGCCCCCGTCCAGGGAGAACGTGCCGGCGGTGACCAGCCGCTCGATCCGCGTCCGCCCGGCGCCGGGGCGTGCGGGCACGGCCCCGGAGTCGTCGGGGTGCGCGCGCACGGTGTCGGGCAGGGCGTCGCCGTCGACGTCCGGGGCGGCCGGATCGGGCGCGGACGCTCCGGACGCGGAGCCGGGCGTGGGTCCGGGGGCGCTCATCGGGTGGCCTCCGTGCCCGGCACCGGGGCGATCTCGACGACGGAGCGCAGCACCGTGCCGGCCGTCATCTTCTCGAACGCGGGCTCCACGTCCTCGATGCCGATGCGCTCGGTGACGAAGCCGTCCAGGTCCAGCCGGCCCAGCCGGTACTGGTCCACCAGCATCGGGAAGTCCCGCGACGGCAGCGTGTCGCCGTACCAGGCGGACTTGATGGACCCGCCGCGCCCGAAGACCTCGTCCAGCGGGATCTCCCAGGTCGTCCCCGGGGCCGGGACCCCCACCAGCACCATCCGCCCGGCCAGGTCGCGGGCCTCGAAGGCCTGCTTGAAGGTCGGGGCGATGCCCACGGCGTCGATCACCAGGTCGGCGCCGAAGCCGCCGGTGAGCTCCCGGATCGCCTCGACGGCGTCCTGCTCCCGTGAGTTCACGGTGTGGGTGGCCCCGAAGGACCGGGCCTGGGCGAGCTTGTCGTCGTCGAGGTCCACGGCGATGATCGTGGTCGCCCCGGCCAGGGCGGCCCCGGCGACGGCCGCGGTGCCGACGCCCCCGCAGCCGATCACGGCCACGGACTCCCCGCGCTGGACGGCGCCGGTGTTGAGCACCGCCCCGATCCCGGCCATCACCCCGCAGCCGAGCAGCCCCACGGCCGCGTACTGGTGGGGTTCGAGCTCGCCCTCGATCTTGGTGCACTGCCCCGCCGCCACCAGGGTCTTCTCCGCGAACGAGCCGATGCCCAGGGCCGGGGTCAGCGGGGTGCCGTCGGCGAGCGTCATCTTCTGGGTGGCGTTGTGGGTCGCGAAGCAGTACCAGGGCTCGCCCTTGCGGCAGGCCCGGCACTCGCCGCACACGGCCCGCCAGTTCAGGATCACGTGGTCGCCCACGGCGACCTCCGTCACCCCCTCCCCGACGGCCGAGACGATCCCGGAGGCCTCGTGGCCCAGCAGGTAGGGGAAGTCCTCGCCCACCGCGCCCACCTTGTAATGCAGGTCCGTCTGGCACACCCCGCAGGTGAGCACGTCCACCAGGGCCTCGCCGGGCCCCGGGTCCGGCACCAGGATCGTCTCCAGGGTGGCCGGTTCGTTCTTCGCCTTGACGACGACTCCTCTGACCTCGTGCATGGGGGATGGTCCTTTCTGCGGACGGCGTGGCGGTTCCGGACCGGAACCCTGCGCCCCAGTCTAGGGAAGGACGCGCCGGGCGCACCGGGGCCGGGCGCGAGGCCCGGGAACGCCGCAGCGGCGGCCCCGTGCTGGTCGAGCCACGGGGCCGCCGCTGCGGCGTGCGCGGGGCCTCCGGAGCCCTGCGGTGCGGTGTCGCGGATCAGGACGCGGAGGAGCCGCCCCGGTCCGAGGTCCCGGAGTCGTCGGACGAGTAGTCCAGGTGCTCGTGCTCCAGGCGCAGCTTGCGCCCCGCCTCCACGAGCTTCTCCTCCTTCTTCTCCTTCTTCTCGACCTGGCGGGTGTCCCGCGGCGGGAGCTGGATGGTCTCCTCGGCCTTGATCCCGCCCTGGAGCTGGCGCCCGCGCTCCACCTCGGCATCGACCTCCGCGCCGAGCAGCAGCACGTTGTTGACGATCCACAGCCCCAGCAGCAGGGCGATGACCGAGCCGATGATCCCGTAGGTGGCGTTGTAGGAGGAGAAGTTGCTGACGTAGAAGGAGAACGCGGCGACGGCGACGGCGGCGACGATCAGCGCCACCAGCGAGCCGACGCTGATCCAGCGGAACTTCGGCTGCTCCACGTTCGGCGTGAAGTAGTAGAGCACGGCCAGCAGCAGCACGGCCAGGGCGATGACGGCCGGCCACTTGGCGATGTTCCACACCGTGACGGCGGTCTCGCCGAGCCCGATGAGGTCGCCGACGGCCCGGGCGATGTCGCCGGAGACGATCAGCGCCACGAGGATGACGGCCACGATGATCACCAGGGTCAGGGTGACGATGATGTTCATCGGCCGCAGCTTCCAGACGGGGCGGCCCTCCTCCACCTCGTAGATCCGGTTCAGCGCCCGGCCGAAGGCCCCGGTGTAGCCGGAGGCGGTCCACAGGGCGCCGAGGATACCGGTGACCAGGGCCAGCCCGGCGCCGGTCTGCGTGGTCAGGTTGTTGATCGGCCCGGCGAGCAGATTGGTGACGTCTGCCGGGGCGTACTGGCGGAGCCAGGTGGTGATGGCGTTCGTGGTCGCCTCGCCCTGGCCGAACACGCCGAGCAGGGAGACGAGTGCGAGCAGGGCGGGGAAGAGGGAGAGCACCGCGAAGTACGTCAGCGACGCGGCGAGGTCGGTGCAGTCGTCCTTGGAGAACTCGGAGAAAGCGCGCTTGAAGACGTAGCCCCAGGCGGGCTTGGTGATCTCGGTGGGGCTGTCCGGCTTGCGGGGGTCCTCGGGGTCGGGTGCCGTCCGCTCCTTGGACCGGCTGTCCTGGGTCGTGTCCTGTGCCATCGTGGACGTCCTTCGGTCTGGCCGCCGGGTGGAGCGCCTGGGCTCCGGCCGGCGGCGGGGGCGTGTGGGGGAGGTCTCGTGCATCAGTGTACTGATCATCGGTGTCGTGGGCGACAATGGTGCGGGCGGGCCGCGGGCCCGGCCGACATCCCACCTGATCAGGAGGCCCATCGTGCCCACCACCCGGCGCACCGTCTCCGCGGAGGTCGACTTCGCGTCCGAGACCGACCACCTGGCGGTGTTCTCCCTCGCCGCCGCCCGCCTGGGCGGCGGCCCGCACCCCGGCGAGCGCCTGCGGCTGCGCGTCGACGGGGAGCCGCTGCCGCTGGAGCCGGCCGAGGACCTGCACGGCACCCGGCTGCACCTGGCCCGCGTGCCGGGCGGGACGCAGTGCACCGTCTCCTACGAGCTGGTCCTGGACGGCGCGGGCGGCCCGGCGCCGGCGGCGGAGTCCGTGGACGTGGTCCGCTACACCCGCCCGAGCCGCTTCTGCCCGTCCGACGAGATGGCCGGCACCGCCGACGCCCTGTTCCCGGGGGCCCGCGGCGGGGGCTACGCGACGCTGCAGCGGGTGCGGGACTGGGTGCACGAGAACCTGGACTACGTGGCGGGCTCGTCGGCGGCCACGGACACCGCCGTGCACACGTACCTGACCCGCCAGGGCGTCTGCCGCGACTACGCCCACCTGCTCATCACCCTGCTGCGGTCCCTCGGCGTGCCGGCCCGTCTGGTGTCCGTCTACGCCCCCGGGCTGTCCCCCATGGACTTCCACGCCGTGGTCGAGGCGTGGCACGACGGCGCATGGTACACCCTGGATGCCACCGGACTGGCCCCGCGGTCGGAGTTCGTGCGGATCGCCACCGGCGCCGACGCCTCGGAGACCGCGTTCCTGACCACCCTGCAGGGCCGGATCTCGCTGGGGGAGATGCGGGTCGCGGCGGAGTCCACCGCCGGCACGTCCGAGGACCCCGGGGCCCGGATCGTCCTTCCGCTGCCCGCCTGAGTGGACAGGGCCGGTCAGAGGGAGGTGACGGCCTCCCGCAGGCGGTCGGCCAGCCGGGTGAGGATGCGCAGCTCCTCCGGGTCGAGCCCGGCGGACATCAGCTCGTGCACGTGCACCCGGAACTGCTCGGCGATCTGCGCCTGCATCGCCCGGCCCGTGTCGGTCAGCCGGATCCGCAGGCCCCGCAGGTCCTGCGGGTCCTGCCACCGGTGCACCATCCCCTTGAGCTCCAGGCGTTCGAGCATCCGGCTGAGGCTGGACTGGGTGAGCAGCACGTACTCGTTGAGCTCGTTGAGCCGCATCCCCGACTCGTCGGAGCGCGAGAGGTTGAAGAGGACGTCGTACTCGCGGGCCGAGAGCTCCGCGAACTCGGGTTGGCGCTGGAGGCGCCGCATGACCGTCACCTGGGCCCTGAAGAGGGCCTCCCAGGCGTCGGCGCTGTTCTGCACACGGTCTGTTTCTCTGCGGGGCACACGTTAATGCTACGACTCGGTTACATGGCCGCGCCGGGCCCGAGTGTCCCCCTTTCGGGGGTCCCCCCGCCGAGGCCGGTGGGGGCCCACCGAGGGGCTGCCCCCTTCCTGCCCGGTGACCAGGCACGATGGACCGGCGGTCGGCGCGGCCGGCCGCGCGGGACGTGTGCGGACACCCGTATTTCCTATCGTGAATGTCCACGAAAGAGCGCGGGTGTCACGCGCCGGCCAGCGCCGTGATCCGCTCCTCCCGGCGCCGGTGGCGCTCCTCCTTGCGGGCCTCCACGAGGCGGTAGAGCACCGGGACCAGCACCAGGGTCAGCAGGGTCGAGGAGATCAGCCCGCCGATGACCACCACGGCCAGGGGCTGGGAGATGAAGCTGCCCTGTCCCGTGACCCCGAGCGCCATGGGCGTCATGGCCAGGATGGTGGCCAGCGCGGTCATCACGATGGGCCGCAGGCGGCGGGTCGCGCCCCGCTCGATGGCGTCCTCCAGCGCCATGCCGTGCTCCCGCCCCCGGTACTGGTTGATGAGGTCGATCAGCACGACCGCGTTGGTCACCACGATGCCCACCAGCATGAGCACGCCCACCAGCGAGGCCAGGCCCAGGGGCACCCCGGAGACGAGCAGCGCGAGCACCGCGCCCGTGGCCGCGAAGGGGATCGAGACCAGCAGGATCAGGGGCTGGACCAGGGACTTGAACGTCGCCACGAGGACCACGTAGACGATGGCGATGGCCGCGAGCACCGCGAGGCCCAGCTGGCGGAAGGTCGTCTGCTGCTCGGTGGCGGCCCCGCCGAGCTCGGCCGCCGCGCCCTGCGGGAGGTCGAGTCCGGCCAGGGCCTCCTGGACCGCGGCGCTCGTGGCGCCGAGGTCGTCGCCCGCGGGGGTGACGGCCACCGTGGCGGTGCGCTGGTCACGGCTCGAGGTGATGGTCTCGACCGTGAGGGTCTCCTCGACCTCGGCCAGGTCGTCCAGGCGTACCGTCCCGTCGGCCGTGGGCACCGGCAGGGCGCGCAGGGCCCGGACGTCCTCCACGGCGCGGCCCTCGCCGATGGTCACGGCCACGGCGTCGGCGTCCAGGTCGATGGATCCGGCCGGGACGGGGTTGACCGTTCCGGCCAGCGCCCCGGTGACCTGCTCCTCGGTCAGCCCGCGCTCGGCGGCGGCGGCCCGGTCGACCGTCACGACCACGGTGGGCTGGGTCGCGGCCAGGTTGCTCGTCACCTGCCCGGCGGAGTCGAGCCCGCCCACGGCCTCCACCACGGCGCTGTCGGCCGCCACCAGCGTGTCCTGATCCGGGGCGCTGACGGTGATCTCCACATCGCTGCTGGTGAAGCCCTGGGCGCCCTGCACGGAGAAGTCGCCGGCACCGTCCAGCGCGTCCAGCTCCTCGCCCACGGTGCGGCGCAGCTGCTGCTGGTCGACCTCGGCGTCCGTCGTGACGGAGAAGGTGGCGCTGTTGCTGCCGCTGCCGGGCATGAACGCGGAGAAGCCGCCGCCGGTGCCCATGGTGACCTGGACGTCCTCGATGCCCTCGGTCGCGGCCAGCACCTCCTCGGCGCGGGACGCCTGCTCGGAGGTCACGGCCAGGGCGGTCCCGGCCGGGAGGTCCTGCTCGATCGTCATCGTGTTCTGTCCCGTGTCCCCGAGCAGGTTCGTGGGCAGCACGGGCAGCAGGGCGGCCGTGCCGGCGAGCACCAGCACGCTCACCCCGAGCGTCGCCCACGGGTGCCGCTGGGTGCCGCGCAGCACCGGCAGGTAGCCCCGGGCCATCCGGGTCGGCGCCGCGGGGCCGGCGGAGGACCAGGGCGCCGTCCGGGCCGGGCGGGAGCGGCGCCGGGCCAGGCGCGGGTCGCGCAGGAACCAGTACGCCAGGACCGGCACGATCGTCAGGGACACCACCAGGGAGGACAGCAGGGCGATGGTCGTGGTGAGCGCGAACGGCCGGAACAGCTCCCCGGTCACGTCGCCCACGAAGGCGATCGGCACGAACACCGCCACGGTGATCAGGGTCGAGGCGGTGATCGCCCCGGCGACCTCGCGCACGGCGGTGAGGATGGCCCGGCGCTTCGCGTTGGCGGGGTCGGTGCGCAGGTCCACCGTCCCGTAGTGGCGCTTGATGTTCTCGATCACCACGATGGAGTCGTCCACCACGCGCCCCACGGACAGCGTGATCGCGGCGAGCGTCAGGAGGTTGAGCGAGTAGCCCAGGGCGCTGATGCCGATGAACGTGGCCAGCAGGGACAGCGGGATGGAGATCGCCGTGACCAGGGTCGAGCGCAGGGACGCCAGGAACACGAGGATGACCAGGACGGCGAAGGCCAGGCCCAGCAGGCCCTCCACGGTGAGGTCCTCGATGGACTGCTCGATGTAGGGCGCCTGGTCGAAGACGGTGGTGATCCGGGCGCCGCCGCCCAGGTCCTCCTCGAGGGCGGGGAGCATCTCCTCCACGGCCCGGGAGATCCCCACGGTGTCCCCGTCCGGGGTCTTCGTGACGGACACGGCGAGGGTCGGCTCACCGTTGGTGCGCGTGATCGAGGTCTGCTCCTGGTCGGCGAGCTGCACGGTGGCCACCTCGCCGATGGTGGTCGTCCCGGCGCCCGCGGGCGCCTCCTCCGAGCGGGGGAGGGGGACGTCGCGCACGGCGTCGAGGGAGTCCAGCGGGGAGCCGGCCTGGACGGGGACGCTCGTGGCGCCGTCCTCGACCGTGCCCACCGGCACGAGCCCGCCGCTCTCCTCCAGCGCGGTGCGGAGGTCGGCGGGGGTGGCCCCGGCGCGGGCGAGCTCCGCCGGGTCCGGCAGGACGGACACGACCTGCTCCGGGGCGCCGCTGACCTCCGCCGAGCGCACGCCCTCGATCTTCTGCAGGTCCGGCACCGTGAGCCGCTCCAGGTCCGCGGCCAGGCGGCTGAGCTCCTCGTCGGAGGACACGGCGAGGAAGACGATGGGGAAGTCCGCGACGGACCCGGCGAAGGAGGTGGGCTCGACGTCCTCCGGCAGCTGCGCCTCGACGTTGGACACGGCCCGCTCCACCTGGTTGCGGGCCCGGTCCAGGTCGGTGCCGTACTCGAAGCCGAGCCGGATCTCGGACAGCCCGCCGCGCGAGGTGGACGTGGACTCCTCCAGGCCCTCCACGATGTTCAGGGCCCGCTCCAGCGGCCGGCCCACCTGCTCGTCGACCACCTCGGCGGAGGCCCCGGGCATCACCGAGACCACGCTGATCACGGGGATTTCCAGGGAGGGGATGAGCTCCTGCTTCATGGAGCGCATGCTGAGCACGCCGAAGACGGCCACGAAGACCGTGATGAGCACGATCAGGGCGCGGTTGGCCATTGAGGCGCGGGCGAGGAGAAACACGCGTGCTCCTAGGAGAGGGGCGGTCGAGGGCGCTCCGGGGAGGCCGGGAGCGGGCGCTCCTCAGCGTACCGCCGGAATCCGACAGGCCGACCGGGCCCGGCCCCGGGCACGCCACGAGCCCCGGACCGACCGGTCCGGGGCCCGTGGCCCGCGCGGCGGGGGGTCAGCGGATGCCGAGCACCTCGGCGGTGCGGCCCATGACCTCGTCCGCGAGCTGCGGGTGGTCGTTGAGGGTGACGCCGTAGGAGGGGATGAGCTCCTTCAGGCGGGCCTCCCACCCGGAGATCCGCCCCGGGAAGGACTTGGCCAGCAGGTTGAGCATGATGGGCACGGCCGTGGAGGCGCCCGGGGAGGCCCCCAGCAGACCGGCGATGGAGCCGTCGGCGGCGGTGATGAGCTCGGTGCCGAACTGCAGCACGCCGCCCTTCTTCGGGTCCCGCTTCATCACCTGCACGCGCTGGCCGGCCTCGACGAGCTCCCACTGGGAGCCGTCGGCGGTCGGGTAGAACTGCTGCAGGGCCTCGACGCGCTGACCCTTCGTCTTGGCCAGCTCGCTCAGCAGGTACTTCACCAGGTCCAGGTTCGCCAGGCCGGCGCGGGTCATGGGGTAGAGGTTGTGCGGGCGCACGGACAGCGGCAGGTCGAGGAAGGAGCCCTGCTTGAGGAAATTGGGCTTGAACCCGCCGTAGGGGCCGAACATCAGGGCGCGCCGGCCGTGCTCGTACCGGGTGTCCAGGTGCGGCACGGACATGGGCGGGGCCCCCACGGAGGCCTGGCCGTAGACCTTGGCGTCGTGCTGGGCGGCCACGCCCTGGTCGGTGTTGCGCAGCCACAGGCCCGAGACCGGGAACCCCCCGTAGCCCTTGGCCTCGCGGATGCCGGACTTCTGCAGCAGGGGCAGGGCGCCGCCGCCGGCGCCCACGAACACGAACTTGGCCCGGACCAGGCGGTGGCCCTCGGCGTTGAGCCGGTTCTTGACCTCGGCCACCCACGTGCCGTCGCTCTGCCGGTCGAGGTTCACGACCTGCTGGCCGTAGCGGACCTCGCCGCCGCGGGCCTGCAGGTGCGCGACCTGCTGCCGGGTCAGCTCGCCGAAGTCGACGTCGGTGCCCTCCGGGGACCAGGAGGCGGCCACCCGCCCGGCGCCCCGGCCGTGCATGGTCAGGGGGGCCCACCCGGCGATCCGGTCGCGGTCCTCGGTGTACTCCATGCGCTCGAAGAGCTTGTGCGGCTTGAGGGCCTCGTACCGGCGCCGCAGGTAGTCGCTGTGCGCGTCGCCGAAGACCAGCGACATGTGCGGCACGGGGTTGATGAAGGTGCGGGGGTCCTGCAGCTTGCCCTCGGACACGAGGGAGGCCCAGAACTGGCGGGAGAGCTGGAACTGCTCGTTGATGCTCAGCGCCTTTGCCGGGTTCACCGAGCCGTCGGCGGCCTGCGGGGCGTAGTTGAGCTCGCACAGCGCGGAGTGGCCCGTCCCGGCGTTGTTCCAGACGTTGGAGCTCTCCGCGCCGACCTGGTCCAGGCGCTCCAGCAGCGTGATGTCCCACTGCGGCTCGAGCTCCTTGAGGAACACGCCGAGGGTGGCACTCATGATGCCGCCCCCGATCAGGAGGACGTCGGTCGATTCCGTTGCCTGAGGTGATGTCACAGTCGATGCTCCCGTAGAACGCCCGGCGCTGGCGCTGCGCCGGTGAGTGGTCGGGACTCAGACTAACGCCACGCCCGGACGATTCCCGAATGGCACCGGGCGCGCACGGCGGCCGGGCTCAGCGCGCGGGGTCGAGGCGGACCCGGTTGAACTCCTCGTAGCCGGTGGAGGTCAGCGGGAAGGCCGTGACGGAGTCGTCGACGGCCACGGCGGAGATCGGGTGGGCCAGGGGGACGGCCGGCAGCAGACGGGAGAGCCGGTCGTTGATCGAGGCGTAGGCGCGGGTGCGCTCCTCGCCGTCGGGCAGCGCCGCGGCCCGGTCGACCGCCCGGAACAGCGAGGCGTTGTCGATCCCGAACTCGCCGCTCGGGCCGCCGAAGAGCGCCCCCATGAAGTAGTCGGGGTCCCGGTAGCCGCCGTTCCAGCCCAGCAGGTGCAGGGCGTGGTCGCCGTCCGGGTCCTGGACCTGCTGCGCGTACCCGTCCGTCCAGTCCACCGGCACGGGCTCGATCACGAACCCCGCCCGCACCAGCTGCGCCGCGATGTCGGCGTAGACCTTCTCGGGCTCCTGCATGTACGTGCGGGAGGTGTGGCGCGGGTAGTAGAAGCGCAGCGGCTGCCCGTCGTAGGAGGACTCCGCGAGCAGCTCCCGCGCCCGCTGCGGGTCGTAGGAGGGCACCTGCAGGTCCGTCCCGTCCATCGCGAAGCGCGCCGGGAGGAACTGGTCGGCGACCCGGGTGCCGTCGGGATAGTGCTCGCGCACGATCGCGCCCCGGTCCACCGCCGCGGCGATCGCCTCCCGCACGTCCGGGTCGTCGAGCGGGGGCACGTTCTGGTTGATGCCCAGGTAGGAGACCGAGTACGGGTCCCGCTGGAAGACCTGGACGCCCTCCCGGGCCAGCGGGGCGAAGGAGTCCAGGCCCACCTGGTCGTAGCCGTCCACCTGGCCCAGGCGCAGGGCGACGTAGCGCAGCTCGGGCTCGGCGACCGTGCGGAACTCGAGGGTGCCGATGTCCCCGAGCTCCCCCCAGTAGTCGGGATTGGCGCGGAGCACCACGCCCGTGCCGTCCCCGGACTCGTAGCGGAACGGGCCGGTCCCCACGGGGTGGGTCTCCTGGGTGCCGGCCGCCAGGGCCGCCGGAGAGGCGATGCCGAACGCCGGCTGCGTCAGGGCCCGCAGCACGGGCGTGCGCGCGGCGCTCAGGGTCAGCACCAGGGCGGAGGGGGACTCCACGGTGCAGTCCTCGTAGGAGGTCCCGCCGCCGGGCGCGCGGAAGACCGTGGCGAAGGGAGTCCGCTGCCCGGTGTCGGCCAGGGACTTCCAGCGCTCGAAGTTCGCGCAGACCGCGTCCGCGTCGAGCGCGGTGCCGTCGTGGAAGCGCACCCCGTCGCGCAGCTCGAACGCGTAGGACCGGCCGTCCGCCGAGCGCTCCCAGGACGTGGCCAGCGCCGGCACGGGCTCGCCCGTGGACGGGTCCGCCCGCACCAGGCCCTCCAGCATCTGCGCGGCGATCCGGGAGGTCTCCACGGTGCTGACCGCCGCCGGGTCGAGGGTGGGCGCCGCCGCAGCGTTCGCGAAGACGAACGTGGCCTGCGGCACCGGGCGGGAGGCCGTCGCGTCGGGCGAGCCGTCGTCGGGCGCGCACGCGCTCACGGCGAGCAGCCCCGCGCAGAGCGCGAGGGCGGCCGCGGTGCGGGGGACTCGCCTGGGCGCCATGGGTCCTTCGTGGCCGGCCGGTCCGGCCGGCGGGATGGTCGTGGAGGCCGCCGTGCGGGTCGACGCCGGCCGGGTCGTGCTCGGGCCCCGGGTGGGGCCGTGGGGTGCGCGAGGCGGGACTCGAACCCGCACGCCGGTCAGGGCACAGGAACCTAAATCCTGCGTGTCTGCCAGTTCCACCACTCGCGCCGAGGGACCCCTCCGGGCCCCCGCCCATCCTAGCCTCAGGCGTCGAGCCCGAGGTCGCGGCGCAGCTTCGCCACGTGTCCCGTCGCCCGGACGTTGTACTGCGCCAGCTCCACGTCCCCCTCGGGGCCGACCACCACGGTCGAGCGCACGAGACCCTCGTAGGTCCTGCCGTAGTTCTTCTTCTCGCCCCAGGCCCCGTACGCCTCGGCGACCCGGTGGTCGGCGTCGGAGAGCAGGGGGAAGGTCAGGGACTCGGCGTCGGCGAACCGGGCCAGCGCCTCCGGGGTGTCGGGGGAGACGCCGACGACGGCGAAGCCGTCCGCGGCGAAGCGCTCCAGGCTGTCGCGGAAGTCGCACGCCTGGGTGGTGCACCCGGGGGTGGAGGCCTTCGGGTAGAAGTAGACGACCACGCGGCGCCCGCGGAGGTCGGCGAGCGAGACGGGCCGGCCCTGCGCGTCCGGCAGGGTGAAGTCGGGGGCCTTCCGGCCGGGTTCGAGACGTGCTGCCATGAGTAGTTCCTCCGTGCGTGCGTTGTCGTGCGGGGCATTGTCGTTCGGTGCGGTGCTGCCGGTCCGGGCGGTGCCCGGACCCCGAAGACTACCGGCGGTGGCCGAGGGCTCGCCCGGAGCTGCCCGGGCGGGCCCTGCGTCCCCGCACGGCGAAATGCTCATAAGTTTGCTTAGCATGATGCTGTAATCGGGGTTCCGGGTCGGTAGACTGCTTTTCATGCCTTTCACGACTCAATGGCCCACCAACAGACTGCTCTCCACGGCGGCACGTCTTGTGGAGCACGCCTGGAACGAGCGCCTGGCCACGCTCGGCGTCACCCACGCGGGTGTCATGGCCCTCGACGTGCTGCAGACCGCGGGGAGCATGACCCAGGCCCAGCTGGCGCACCGCGTGCGGGTGCAGGCGCAGACCATGGGCAAGACGCTGCACCGGCTGGAGCTGCACGGGCACGTCACCCGTTCGAAGAACGTGCGGGACCGCCGCAGCCACCTCGTGTCGATCACCCCGGAGGGGCAGCGCATCCTCGAGGCCGCCACGCAGCTCGAGGACGACCTCGTCGGGGACGGGCTGCTCACCGACGAGAGCCTGCGCCGCACCCTGGCCGACATCATCACGACCCTCGGCGGCGCCCGCTGGAAGCTGCGGGTCGAGCCCGACGGGACCGTCACCGACGCCGGTTCGGCCGGCGCGCCCGCGGCCGACCAGGACGTCGAGGTGGAGGGCGTGGCGGAGCGCGAGACCGTGCCCCAGGGCGACACCACGCCCTGAGCCGGTCGGCGCCGCCCTCGGCCGGGGGAGGGCGCCCCGCGGACGCCGCCGTGTCCGCACTGCCGCGCCGGCGGGGCCACGAGGGCGTGGCCCGGCCGGGAACACCCGGGGCGCAGCCGCCGCCCCGGGTGCTGTCGTGTCCGGACCGCTCCGGCCGTGACCGGACCCGGGCCGGCGGGAAGCGGCCGGGGCGCCGCGCCGGCAACGACAAGAGGCCCTGCCGCGTTGTGACGCGGCAGGGCCTCTGCTGTGGTGCGCCCCCTCGGACTCGAACCGAGAACCCATTGGACAGTAGTGACGCATTCCGTGGGGTGTTGGCCCGTTGCATGGTATAGCCATTAGGCCTAGTGGGGCGCGGAATAATAGGCCGTCATTAGCGCCAGGCATGTTGGCGCGTATCAACGTTTTCGAGGGATAAGCGTGGGGCGCTCGTGGGACCCCACGGATTCACAGCGGGCCGTCCAACTAGTTGTCCACAGCCCCCACGAGCGCCCAGCAGTGCCCCGCTGCGGACTCCGAATCGATACAGGCCTCCCGGAGGTCAGCGGGCAATCGACGGACCGTCAAGGACGCGAACAACCGGTTCTATCTGGCCCACCAATTCGGGTCCCAGGCCGTCTGACTTCGGGGCCCCATAGATGAAACCTTTAGTGACGGTCCAGCGTTGAGGCCCGTACTGAGTCCCGAACTCGACCGTGACCTTATCGATCCCCGGCTGTGTTATGTCGATACCAGTGATTTCGTGGACTATCGGAGTCTCCGCATGCACGAGCGAACCCCCGTAAGGGGTGCTTCGTCCCGGGCGCGTGGACAAGTGCAGGGACCCCTCAACGCCACCCCGACAAGACCACCTGACTACGGGATCAACTAGCGGCCACTGTGCCCGGTTCTCCAAAGTGATTGCCGCCGTCCCATCGGAGACACTCCCCGGACTGAACATGGAAATGTTGAACCCAGGGTCAGGCCGTGTAGCCAAGGCAAGCGCTTGGGTAGCGTTCTCAGCCGTAAGGGCGCTGTATTTGGCTGCCTGTTCACTCAACTTGGCAGTACGCCAGGCGGCCCCCGCGGCCAATGCCCCAGCACCTGCAGCGACTGCAGCGGTGACAACCCCCGCCCGGTCCAAGTCATCACCTCCCAGCGTTCCTGCGAAGAGGCACAGGCCCACGAGCACGGCTATGAAAAGCAGGGCTAGCAGAACTCTTCTGACGACGACCACCGCACGCCGTTCTGCCTGTTGAATTTCCATGCACTCAGGCTATGAGAAATGCGTCAGTAGCCATGGAGCGACCCCCGGCAGGTTTCCCCACCGGGGGTCGTTCCTGTCGCACCAGGGGAGGCCGTCAGCTCCCGTAGTTGCGCCGCGCTCGCTCCGCCTCCACGCGCTCCAGTTCCCGCCGCAGTGCCTGTGCCTTTTGCCGGGCGTTGGGAATGTCCCCGGCAATGGTGATGTGGTGGTGCCACGTGTTGTTGACTACCGGAGCTGCCGCGACGCCTACCGCTCCGCCGCCACTGGTGCGCGCACCCACGGGGCCGCCAGTCGCCCGGTGCAGCACCGGCTGGGCCAGGACCTGCCGGACGCCGGAGGTGCCGTGCGTGGCCGCTGCGTGGTTGAGCGTGCCCAGGAACCCGCCGGCCACCCGGTCCACCTCCGGGCGCATGATGTGCTCCCCGCCGCCCAGCGCCAGGTACGGCACCCCGGGCACGGAGGTGGTGAACATGAGGTTGTCCACGCCCGGGGAGTACCCGGGGAGCGCGCCCCACGTGGTGCCCACGGTGCCGCCCATGGCCCGCGCCTCCCCCTTGGTGCGCCACGGCGTGATGCCCTCCACAAACTCGCCCAGGCCCGTCTTGTCCTGCACGTACGAGAACAGGGGGTTGCCGCCCACGGACGTGCCGTCAATGGCTTTCTGCCAGGACCCACCGTCAATGCCGGCCAGGTTGGTCTCCATGTTGTCCATGGGTCCCTGGAGCTGGGGGAACTTGTCACGCACCAGGTCCTCAATGGACTGGCCCACGTCCCGCAGCTTCTCGTCCACCCGTCCGAACACGTCCACTAGGCCGTCCACGACCGTACGCACCGGCTCCACGTTCTCGTACAACCATGCGAACCCCTTGGCCAGCCCGTAGACGCCCAGCGCCGCCAGCCCCAAGGGGTTGGCGCGGAGCACGCCCCACAGCCCGCGCAGCCCCCACTTGGCCCCGCCGGCGGAGGTGCCCACCCCGCCCAGGCCAATACCCATCCTGGAGAGGAACCCCAGCACCCCGGTCACGGCGCGGTACCCCTTGACGCCCGCCCACAGCAGCATGAGCGCCCCGGCTACCGGCCCCAGCAGCCATGCCATGCTGCCCAGCATGTCGATGATCGGCACGAGCACCGGCGCGGCGGCATCCCCCAGCTTCGCCAGCGCGGTCACGGCACTGTTCTGCAGCGCCTGCCAGGACCGCCCGTCTCCGTCCAGCGCCCTGTCCAGCCCGTACGCCGCGCCAGCGGTGTCACCCAGGATGCCTGGGGCGGTGGCTACCGTGTTCAGGAACGTGCCCACCTCAGCTGTGGACAGGTCCTCCAGCGGGGTGCCGAACACCTCCATGGCCCGTTGCGCTCGCAGGGCCTCGTCCGGGATGCCCTGCAGCGCGGCCACCGTGTCCTGCAGAGCGGTGGCGTCCCCGGCCTGGAGGCGGCGGGACACGTCCGCCTGGTCGATACCCAGGGACCCCAGGGCCTTGAGCTGGGCGGCGTCCGCGGACCCGGCGCGCACGTCGAACTCCTTGAGCGCGTCGCCCGCCTTGTCCACAGCCATGGGACCCTGCCGCCCGAACTCCGCGAGGATGCCCAGCGCCTCTCTGCCGTCCAGGCCGATGGACTTGAAGAACGGGCTGTACTCGGCCATGGCCTCCAGCAGCTCGTCCCGGGACCCCATGGGCGTGTTCTGCAGGGCTGCCACGGTCAGGTCCATGGCCTCCCGGGGGTCGCCGGCCAGACCCGCGTTGACCATGACACCGGCGGACGTGGACAGCTGCATGGGGTCGATACCGAACGCGTCCTGCACGTTGATGACGTCCCGGGTGAGGTCCTGCATGTCCCGTGATCCCACCTGCACCCCGTCGAACGTGGAGAGGATGGACACCTGCGCCTGCGTCACCAGGTCGAAAGACGTGCCGTACCCGTCCCCGTAGAGCTGCCGGGCGGAGGACTTGAGGTCGTCCGCGTCCACCCCGGGCGGCAGGGACGCAGCGGCGGTGGTGGCGGCGTTGTCCTGTCCCAGCCACGCAAGGCCGGTGCCTGCCGCTCCGCCGGCCACACCAAGGTTTCCCAGGGTGGAGTCCAGCCCGGACACGGCACGCTCCACCTGCTGAGCGAACGCCCGTCCAGCCTCCCGTCCCATCCGGTCAGCAGTGGCCACTACCCGGGGGCGGGCACGCTCCAGTGCCTCCGCCACCACCCCCGTCTCACGGTCCATGCGCCCGAACGCCACCCGCCAGTCCCGCTCCAGATCGTCGGCCACCTTGGCCATGTGCCCCATGGCCGCGCCAATGGTGCGGTCCGCCAGCAGCACCGCCCGCGCCTGCTGCTCCGCCTGCCGTCCGGCCCGCTCGTGCGCGTCCCCCTGGTCCCGGGTGGCCCGCTCCGCCTGCTTGCCCGTCTTGGCGTACTTGCCGTTGGCCTCCCGCAGCCGGCCCGCCTTGTCCAGGTACCGGCCCATGGCCTTGTCCGTCTCCGTCAGCGCACGGCCCTGGTCCCTCGTGGCGTCCGTGGCCTGCTTGGTGCCCTTGGCCGCGTCCTGGGCGGCCTTGGCCCCCTCTTTCTCGTGCCGGGTCAGCAGGGCCAGCGCCTCCTGCGCCTGTCCCGCCGCCTGTGTGAGGTTCGCCAGGGGGCCGGACGCGTCATCGTCCACACCCACCCGGATACCGATCATTTGGTCTGACATGATGCCTCCTGCGTGTTGGTCGTGTGACCTTTCGTCGGGTCCCCGCAGGTTGTCAGCGCCTCGTTATCAGCCTAGGGCGGGCGCTCCGGGTGGAGCGCCCGCCCCGCTGGAACTGCTGGTCAGCGCTCGCGCCGGTCCCAGTGCCGCACGTCTCGCTGGCCCTCCGGGTCCGTCCACACCAGCGGCACCCCACCGATCCGCACGTGATTGTCGATGGGCCGGAACTCGCTGTTCCGCACGGCCCCGGTGTAGTCGCTCACGCCACCCGGGTACTCGATCACGCGGGACAGCAGCCCGTCCTCGTCCCCGTTCATGTCCACGGGCCGCAGACCCAATGACTCGACCTCACTCCGCAGCTCCAGCCACTGTGCGGGGAAAGACTGCTGGAACGCCTGGAACGCCGCCTCAGCTGCCTTGAACGCCGCTTTGGCCTGGTCCCGCTCGTCCACGAGCGCTGCGGCCCTTCTGCCGGCCTCCAGCACCCGCTCCTGGTGGTCCAGGGCGTCCGCCTGGGAGTCCAGCGCCTGCGCCTTACCGCTCAGCCCGGCAGCAGCCCGGGAACGCAGGTTCATGGTGTCCCGCGCCGCCTGGTACTCGGAGGCGTCCGGGCGCTCTCCACGGTCGGCTGCGGCCTCCAGGGCGCCCAGCTGGCCGCGGGCGGCGGCTGCCTCAGCGGACAGCTCGGACGCCTGGTCGCGCAGCTCCTGCGCCTGCGCTCGCAGACGGTCCTGCTCGGTCTGGGTGGTGATGTTCTCGGTCATGTCAGTTCCTCTCGTTGCTGTTGTTGGTGTTCTTGATGGGACGCCCGGTGACGAAAGCCACAGCCTCCGCTATGAGGCGCTCCTTGCGCCGCTGGTCCTCGTCCTGCTCGTCCCGCTCCGGGGTGGTGTCCGTGGCCCCACGGGCCAGGTGCGCCCGTTGTGGGACCCGCCCGGCGTACGCGTCTCGCTCCGCCGCCGTCGCCGGGACAACGACGGTGACCCTCCGGACGATCCGTTCCGCGCCCATCAGTCCACGTCCAAGACCGGCAGGGAAAGCTCCCCGCCCTTGGCTGCGATTCCGGCGTCCAGGACCACGGTCAGGGGGGCGCTGGAGGTCGTCTCGATCCGCTGGGGCATGTCCAGGCCGTACAGCTTGGCCCGGCGCTCCGCGACCCTCACCAGCGCGCCGGCCAGCTTGGTCACGGTGTCCGCGTCCGTTGCGTCCGCCTCGTCCAGGGCCTTCTGCAGCTGCCGCTCCAGGCCCTCCAGCCGGCCTCCTTCGACGGCCCGCATGATCCGTACGCCCTCGTCCTTCCGGGCCGTGAGCGCGGCTGTCACGTCCGCGTATGCGGTGGACTCCGCCACCCCAAGGGCCTCGCCAATCTCGGTGTACGTCCAACCCTGGGAGCGCAGTTGCACGGCCTGTGCCCGGCGGGCCAGCCTCTCGTGCTTGGTGCTCATCTTCGACTCCTTGCTTCGGAATGTTCTTCGGTGCTTGGTGTTGCCGGGCGGGGCGGCCCGGGTCCAGGATGCTGCGGGCGGTTCACGGGGTCCCGCCCAGTTCGTCCCGTTCGCGGCGGGCCTCGGCGGCGGCCACGGCCAAGGCGTTGACGAGGTAGGCCATTGCCCGGGGGTTCGGGTCGTCGGCCACTTCTGCCAGGACGGCGGCGACTGTGAGGTTCAGGAAATCGGGCTCTCCTGGTGCGGCGGTGTGCTGGTATGAGCCGATCAGGGCTTGGGCGCGGCTTCCGGCGGTGACGAGAGCCGGGTCGAAGCCTGCAAGTTCAGGGTCGTGGTCGTTCACGGGGTGCTCCTGGTGGTCGTGGTTTCGGTGGTGGTTTCCCTGCGCCGGTGTGGGGCTGGGCGGCGGACCCGTCCGCCCCATACGGCTCCCCGTTCCTTGGCTGTGGTGGCGTAGGCGGCGCAGCGGGTGAGCACGGGGCAGTCGGCGCAGGCTGCTGCGGCGTCCTGGGTGTCCTGGTGGTCGTCTGAGGTCCAGCGGTCCCAGTGGGGTCCAAGGCAGGGCACGGTGGCCCCGGCGTCCAGGGCGCTACGGATGGAGGCCAGCAGGTCCTGGTGGGCGGTGGCGCGGCGCTGGGACAGCACGGGGGTGCCGGTCATTCGGCGCTCCTGGTGAGGGTGTGGTGCTGCGCCTGGGCGCGGGCCTGCCGGTAGCGGGCGGGGTGGGGGTGCGCCTGTGGGCCTACGGTGTACCCGCCGGTGACCCATGCGCGTGTGCTGCCGTCCACCTGCATCAGGGCGAGGGGGCCGGAGAGGGTGGGAGCGTGGCCTCCGGTGTACACGCCCTGGTGCAGGGCACCGTCCGGGGTGCCCCACACGATGGGGGCGCCGGTGGGGGTGTGCTGGGGGTCCATGGCTTGGACGGCCCCGGAGGGGTACACGTGGCGCACGACGACTTCGGACGCGGCCCTGGACTCGTCCACTGTGGGGTGCACGTCGTCCTCGTGGAACAGGGCTACCAGGTCCGGGTACTGCTGCTCCATGAGGTGGTCCACCCCGATGTCGGCCAGCTCGTGCACGGCCAGGTCCACGGTTGCCCTGGGCAGTTCCGCGAGCGCTGCTAGCTCGTCGCGGGTCAGGGCCTGCTGCGAGGTGACGAGCAGGGCCAGCACGCCCATGGAGTACTGGGAGGTGTACTGCACGTGCTCCCATGCGAACGCCAGGAGGGCCTGGGACTTGTTGGGGGTCATGGTCGTTCCTTTCGAGGGTTGATGAGTTTGCATAGATGTCATCAGGGTGCGGAGCCGGCCACGGCTGGTAGTCCGGTGGTGTCGCGCTCCCTTGGGGTGGGCCAGGGGTTCACGGCGCCCGGGGTGCGGACCCATTCCAGGGGGCCGGCTTGGGACTCGGCGGTGTTGAGCAGGCGGTTAAGCCACTTCCCAGCCTCGTAGCGGTCCAGGGTCTTGAGCGGGGGCATGGACCAGCCCATAAGCTGCGCCTCGGTCAGCCCAAACATGTCCTCTAGGAGCTGCCATAAGTGCCCCCACAGGTGGTCCGCTTGTACCGGGTCCTTGTGCTGCCGTGCCCTGGCGATAGCTCGGACCGTGCCCAGCAGGGCTGCGCGCTCGGGTGAGGTCCCGAACTTGGTGGAACGGGCCACAGGTCCGTCGTTCCCTGGAGCTGTCGCGCCGGTCCGCGCGGCAGCGCCGGACGGGAACCTTCCATGCGTAGGTTCATGAGTAGGTACCTGAGTAGGTGGGGTCCGGCCACCCGGACCCTTCTGTCCGGCACCCCGGACCCTTAGGGTCCGGCCACCCGGACCCTTCGTGTCGTCGGGGTCCTGATTTGTCGTAGCGTCCTGCTGTTCGACAACAGCCGGGAGGTGGAGCCGGTAGGTGGTGGCACTCCCGAACCTGTGCTGATTTCCGCCCGGTGTCTGCACGCTGATCCATCCGGCTTCCACCAGCTGTGCCAGCGCATCAAACACGGTGCTACGGCTGTAGCCCGTAGCCTCCGCCAGCCGTGCTACACCGGGCCGGGAATTGCTCAGGGGCACACCACCGGCCCCGGGTCCGTCTGCGTACGTGAGCAGGGCAGACAGGACTCTGTGGTGGGTCGGCGGCAGGAGGTCCTTCCCCGTCCGGCTCAAAGTGTTGAAGAAGCCCCACCAGTCTGCGGAGGTGGTCACCGGCCCCACCCCTTCCTGCGAGCGCGGCGTGCCGCCCGGTTTCCGCCCGGTTGCGCGCGGTCCCGGCGTGCCATTTCCTGCCGCACCTGACTAGGGACCTGCAACTGCCAGGACGTGGCGACAGTGGACCCGTCCGGTGCGACGGCAGCGGCGTAAGGGGTCACCCACCCTTGATCCTCCAGCCACTCCAGGGACCCCTGCACATCTTCCACAGGGATGCCCAGATCGGCGGCCAGCCGCTCCGGGGTCAGGGGCTGCGTCAGCAGTGCATGGGCGGCATCGTTCACGGGGGTGTCCTCTCGGGGCGTCAGGCTGCCCACAAGGTCACCTCCTGCGGGTCATGCTGGGGCTGCGCCGCGGCCACCTGGGCGTGGGCTGCGTGCACCACCTCGTCCCAGCCGGCGGCGCGCAGGGCCAGCAGCCCCCGCCGCGCCTCGTCCACGCTGATGCCCAGCAGGTCGGCCGCCTCGTGCGGGTCCATGGGCAGGAGCAGCAGCGCCTGCGCCGGGGTCACTTGGTGTCTCCAGCGCCGGGGCCGGGGGCGGGGGTTTCCGCCCACGCGCTCGCCTCCAGGGCCTTGGGGGTGCCCTTCCAGACGCGGAGGGGTGCGACGGCCCGGTTGGGCTGGGCGTGGGAGGTGAAGCCCACCAGCTCCAGCAGACCGAGGTTGCGAGCCACAGCGAACATGGCGCCCATGTGCTGGTGCACCTCGGGGTCCGGGACGCCGTGTCGGCGCAGGGCGTCAACGGTGAATGTCTCGCCACCCTGGGCGAACTCCCGGAGGGCCTGCCAGGCGGTGGCCCGCCATTCCTCGGGGCTGTAGGTGTGCGCGGCGGCGATTCCGTCCGGCAGACCGGCGGTCACGGTGTCCAGCCTGTAGATACCGTCCAGGACGTCATGCCCGGTAGCGGTGGTGGGGGGTAGAATTGGGGTGTTCACTTCAACGGCCTCCTGTTGTTGTCCGCCCCGTCCGGCGTCCACCGGGCGGGGCTTCTTCATTTCCTGGGGGAGGGAGGCCTTTCGTCGGGTACTGCGGGGGGTCAGGCGGCGTGGGCCTGAGCCTGTTCCCAGGCCAGCACGTCCTCAAGTCGGTACTTGACGAACCGACCCACGCGGAAGCCTGTGGGTCCGTAGTCGTCTACGCGCCACCGGCGGACGGCTTGCAGACTGACGCCGTAGCGGTCCGCCAGGTCCTGCATACCGAGGATCGGGCGGCTGTTCTGAGGGATGCGGTCATTGCCCACATGGGTCTGCTCAGCCTGGGCGGCGGGTGCTTTGGTAACCACTGGGACCTTCCTTTCTCCAGGCTGAGCTTGAAATGCCCAGCGCGCTCATTGCGTATGCATTCACTCTAGGTGGATGTCCTAGACGTGTCAAGACATGTTTGCATAGCCAGCTCAAATACAGCACAATGCACTGCATGACTCCCGAATTCACCGGACCCCAAGGGCTGGCATCAACGCCGGACGGCCAGCATCAGCACCTAACCGTGACCACGGACGAGGGCGCCCAATACATGCTGGTAATTCCCACAGTTCGCAGGGAAGACGGTTCGCCCGTGTGGGACAACCTTGTGGAGGTTGGCCCGGGCGTGCATGCGCCCCGGCATGTAGTGCTGACTGCGGGCCTCGTGGCCGATGGAGTGGAGCGCGCCCGGGTGGCTATCACGGCTGCTCCCTCACCGCATGGATTCACAGCGCGCGGGGTGCGCGTGGACGCTATGGATGATGCAGAGGTGACGGGGGAGCTGCTGCGCCAGGTCCCCGTGGCGTCCATGCTCCAGGAGTGCTGGCGCGTCCTGCTCTTAGACCTGCCGGCAGAGGTTGCCCCGTATTTGGCTGACCCCGGTGCTGAGAGGTGGGAGCACCTGCGGCAACAATGGCCCTCCGGCCCAGAATCACACGTGGCCGTGGCCGTCGTCGCCCATGCCTATCGGTTAGCCGTGGCCACTGGAACGCCCCCCACGCAACACGTGGCTGACCTATTCACGGTGTCGCGGGCCACCGCCGGACGCATGATCGCCCGGGCACGCAGGGACGGACTTCTGGACCCCGCAGAACGCAGATGGACCGGCGGCACCCGCGCCACCCGCAACTAGAAAGGACCCACCATGCCACGCCCACGCTTGCAAGTCGGCACTCTCGGAGAAATCAGCTACACGCCACTGGCGCACAGGAAAGTCCGCGCCCGCGCCCGCTACCGGGACACCGCCGGGCGCACCCGCTACCTGGAAGCCACCGGCACGTCCCAGTCCGCCGCCCGCCAAGCGCTGCAGGAACGCCTGGACGCGAAGATGTCCGCAGCGACAGGGGAGGGGCTGACTCCGGACTCAACGGTGCAAGACCTAGCCACCGCGTGGCTGCAGGAAGTCCATGACAGCGAGCGCCGCCCGCAGACAGTGGAGGCGTACCGCCAGAACATAAACGCCATGATTGTGCCCGGGCTAGGGGAGCTGGTCCTGTGGGAATGCACTACCGGCAGACTGGACCGGTGGCTCAAGGCCACTGCCAAGGTCAACCAGTCTGCCGCCAAGCGCGCCCGCGTGGTCCTGGGCATGATGTTCGCGCTCGCAGCAAGGCACGACGCTGTGGGGCAGAACCCCGTAGCGGACACTCGGCTGCCGGCCACCAAGACCACGGCCCCGCAGGCCCTCACGCCGGAGCAGGTGGCGCGCTTACGAACGGGCGTGTGGCAGTACGTGACCGACCCGCAGCAGAACGGGCAGAAGCGGTCCCGGGACCTCCCGGACGTTGTGGACGTCCTGCTGGGCACGGGCGCGCGCATTAGCGAGGCCCTAGCCTTGCGCTGGGAGGACGTGGATCTAGCCGCCTCCCCGGTTCGGGTCACCATCAGCGGTACGGTCGTGCCCTTGCAGGGTGGAGTGGTGCGTCAGCCTGCGCCCAAAACTTCTAGCGGGTACCGGTCCGTGGCCGTGCCGGCGTTCACTGCAGAGGTATTGCTGCGCCGGTCCGTGGATTCCTGGTCGGACCTCGTGTTCCCCTCAGATGTGGGAACCCTGCGGTGGCCCAACAACTTCCACCGCATGTGGCGGGATGCCCGATCCTCGGAGTACCTGCGGGGTTTCGAATGGGTCACCATGCGTGTGCTGCGAAAGACGGTGGCCACGACCATCACACGGGCCATGGACGATGAGCACGCGGCGGCGGTGCTGGGGCACGCGTCCACTGCTGTGACGCACCGCCACTACATCGAACGGGCAGCGGTGGCGCCGGACGTGTCCGGGGTGCTGCAGAGCCTGGGGCAGGGGGACGCGTCGTGAGCATCCCGGGGAAGGACTGGGACGACCAGCGGGCAGGTGAATTCATCAACGCTGTCGCGGACCGGTTCTTGGACGCACGTGCAGCCATGGAGTACATAGAGCCGGGGTCCCAGGCCGATGTGGACGATTCGCGGGCGGCAGGTCACTCGGAATGCGTAAGCAGGGTCAGCTACCAGTCTCTGGTGGCGTCCGCTGCCGGGGTCCTGGCCGTACGAGGCATCCTGACCAACTCGACCGGCTACGCGTCTGCCAGCTTCGGCCCGCCCCTGCGGGCCACCCTGCTGCCGGCCATGCGTGCCCTGTCAGTTTTGTGTCCTGACGACCGGGATACGCGCGTCAAGAACGCCCTGCGGTCGGCTGCCATGGAGGCTGAGGACCACGCCCGCTCCCTGGGGAACCTGCGGAGCTTGGACGCCGTATTCGGCTCGGAGTCTGGCCGCGCATGGTTCCCGGATGAGGACATGGACCTGGTGGAAGCGGAGAGGAAGCGGCTGTGCGGGCTGGTGGGAGGGGCGCCACCCAAAGAGTCACGGGTGCTCGGGGAAGCGGCTGCCATGGTCGGTGACTTGTTTGGAGAGGCCGGCACGGACGGGGCGTTCGTCCGGGATGCAGTGCGCCGCATGTGGACGGTGTACTCAGCGGACGCCCACGGGTGGTCCTGGCAGTACCGGTTCCGTGACCGGGAAGTGCAGGTAGACGATATGGGCGCGGGGCGCGGTGTGATCCGGCGGGAAGTCAATGTGGGCTTGGTCCTGGCCGATTCGGTCCTGTGCGTCTCCATGGCCAGCGCAGCACTGAACTTCTGGGAGATGCGTTCCCGACACTCGGACGCGGAGGTGGCAGCCGGGCGCCACCGCCGTCCGCTGTGACCAATCCGTGGGGTAACCGTGGGATTCAGCCCCTGTGAACCGGATACGAAAGCGGCCCGACCAGGCGTCATGCCTAGTCGGGCCGTCTTTTGTTGGTGCGCCCCCTCGGACTCGAACCGAGAACCCATTGATTAAGAGTCAATTGCTCTGCCAATTGAGCTAGGGGCGCGGGTGCTGCGGCAGAAACAGTAGCACGACCCGGCCGGTGGGCCGAATCGGACCGGCCGGCTTGCGCTGTGTCCGCCTCGCAACGAGAAAGTACTCTACCACTTCACCGCGGCTTGTCCATTTCGCCCGGGCCGGGCCCGGCCGGCCCCGGGTCCGCCCGCTCGGTCCGCGCCCCTCGAGTGCCGGTCGAGGGTGCGGGGTGCGGGTCGGCCCGGGCGGCGCCCGTTCCGGGCGAAGGCGGCCGCAGCGTGCGCTGTCTCACATGGTGGGACGCGCCGTCCGAAGATTGACACACCCGGGCGGGCGGCAGAGCATGGAGCCATGCAACTCAGCCACGGTGTCGTCAAGCTCACGGTACGCGTCCTCGTCGGACGCGGGGCCTGAGCCGACGACCGGTCGAGCGCACGGGCCCTGTCGCACCACCCGGTGCAGCGAGGGCCCTTTTTCTTGCCCGGCGCCGTCGGGGACGCGAACGCAGGGGCCGGAACAGAACCACCGACACCAGAAGGACAGTGACATGAGCAAGGGACAGCCGATCAGCCCGGCGCTGATGGCCACCAAGCGGGTGGACACCGCCGCCGACCACCGGCCTCCGGGGGCCCGCGAGCACGTCGTCCCGGCCGCCCCGGCCGTCCACGGGCCCGGCAACACCGTGCCGCCCCTGCAGATGACCGGCTCCCAGGCCGTCATCCGGTCCCTGGAGGAGCTCGGGGTGACCGACGTGTTCGGCCTGCCGGGCGGCGCCATCCTGCCGACCTACGACCCGCTGATGGACACCGACAGGATCAACCACATCCTGGTCCGGCACGAGCAGGGCGCCGGCCACGCCGCGGAGGGCTACGCTCTGGCCTCCGGCCGGGTGGGCGTATGCATCGCGACCTCCGGCCCCGGGGCGACGAACCTCGTCACGGCGATCGCGGACGCGCACATGGACTCCATCCCCATGGTCGCCATCACCGGGCAGGTGTCCTCGAAGGTCATCGGCTCGGACGCCTTCCAGGAGGCCGACATCGTGGGGATGACGATGCCGATCACCAAGCACTCCTACCTGGTCACACAGGCCGAGGACATCCCGCGCGTGCTCGCCGAGGCCTTCCACCTGGCCTCCACCGGCCGGCCCGGCCCCGTGCTCGTGGACATCGCCAAGGACGCGCAGCAGGACACCATGACGTTCTCCTGGCCGCCGCGGATGGACCTGCCCGGCTACCGGCCCGTGACCCGCGGGCACGCCAAGCAGGTGCGGGAGGCCGCCAAGCTCGTCGCCGCGGCCCAGCGCCCCGTGCTCTACGTGGGCGGGGGGACGATGCGCGCCGACGCGGCGGCCGAGCTCGCCGAGCTGGCGGAGCTGACCGGGGCCCCGGTGGTGACCACGCTGACCGCGCGCGGGGTGTTCCCCGACTCCCACGAGCAGAACCTCGGGATGCCCGGGATGCACGGCACGGTCCCGGCCGTGTACGCCATGCAGCAGGCCGACCTGCTGGTGACGCTGGGCGCGCGCTTCGACGACCGGGTCACCGGCCACCTGGAGACCTTCGCCCCCACGGCCCGGATCATCCACGCCGACATCGACCCCGCCGAGATCTCCAAGAACCGCACCGCCGACGTCCCGATCGTGGGCGACGTCAAGGAGATCCTCCCGGACCTGGTCGCCGCCGTGCGCCAGGAGTTCGAGCGCACCGGCGCGCCGGACCTCTCCGCGTGGTGGACCACGCTGAGCGGGCTGCAGGCCACCTATCCGCTCGGCTACCCGAAGCCCGCCGACGGCCTGGGCTCCCCGCAGCACGTCATCGAGCGGATCTCCGCTCTCACCGGCCCGGAGGCCGTCTACGTGGCGGGCGTGGGCCAGCACCAGATGTGGAGCTCGCACTTCGTGCGCTACGAGCGCCCCCGCCAGTGGCTGAACTCCGCCGGTCTGGGCACCATGGGCTTCGCCGTGCCCGCCGCGATGGGCGCCAAGGTCTCCCAGCCGGAGCGCGTGGTGTGGGCGATCGACGGCGACGGCTGCTTCCAGATGACCAACCAGGAGCTCGCCACCTGCACGATCAACAACATCCCGATCAAGGTGGCGGTGATCAACAACTCCTCGCTGGGCATGGTGCGCCAGTGGCAGACCCTGTTCTACGACGGCCGGTACTCCAACACCGACCTGAACACCGGCCACGACAGCATCATGGTGCCCGACTTCGTGAAGCTCGCCGAGGCCTACGGGTGCGCCGCCCTGCGCTGCACCCGGGACGAGGACGTGGACGACGTCATCCGCCAGGCCCTCGAGATCAACGACCGCCCCGTGGTGATCGACTTCGTGGTCTCCGCGGACGCGATGGTGTGGCCGATGGTGCCCGCCGGCGTGTCCAACGACCAGATCCAGATCGCCCGCAACATGACCCCCGACTGGGACGAGGAGGACTGACCATGAGCCGACACACCCTCTCCGTGCTGGTCGAGGACAAGCCCGGCGTGCTCACCCGCGTGGCGGGACTGTTCGCCCGCCGCGCCTTCAACATCGACTCGCTCGCCGTGGGACCCACGGAGCTCGAGGGCGTCTCCCGCATCACCGTGGTGGTGGACGCCGAGGGTGAGCTGCTCGAGCAGGTGACGAAGCAGCTCAACAAGCTGATCAACGTCATCAAGATCGTCGAGCTCACCACCGACTCGTCGGTGCAGCGTGACCACATCATGGTCAAGGTGCGCGCCGACGCCGCGACCCGTCTGCAGGTCACCCAAGCCGCAGACCTGTTCCGGGCCACCGTTGTCGACGTCTCCACCGAGTCGCTCGTCATCGAGGCCACCGGCGCCCCGGACAAGCTCCGGGCGCTGCTCGACATCCTGGAGCCGTTCGGCGTCCGGGAGATCGTCCGGGCCGGTACGCTGGCCCTCGGACGTGGTCCCAAGTCGATGAGCGACCGCGCCCTGCGCCACTGACGCCCCCGGGCGGCGGTGCCCCGGGCGCCGGCCCACAGACACCCCAACCACCTCGCGGCGGGCTCCGCCGCGCCCATCCATGCTTCAAGGAGACACCCCCATGGCAGAGATCTTCTACGACGACGACGCCGACCTGTCGATCATCCAGGACCGCTCCGTCGCCGTCATCGGCTACGGCTCCCAGGGCCACGCCCACGCGCTGAACCTGCGCGACTCCGGCGTGGACGTCCGGATCGGCCTCGCCGAGGGCTCGAAGTCCCGTGCGAAGGCGGAGGCCGAGGGGCTGCGCGTCCTCACCGTGGCGGACGCCGTCGAGGAGGCCGACGTCATCATGATCCTCACCCCGGACCAGGTCCAGCGCCACGTCTACGCCGAGTCGATCGCCCCGAACCTCAAGGACGGCGACGCGCTCTTCTTCGCCCACGGCTTCAACATCCGCTACGGCTACATCGAGGCCCCCGAGGGCGTCGACGTCGTGATGGTCGCCCCCAAGGGCCCCGGCCACACCGTGCGCCGCGAGTTCGAGGCCGGCCGCGCCGTCCCCGCCCTCGTGGCCGTGGAGAAGGACGCCTCCGGCAAGGCCCTCGAGCTGGGCCTGTCCTACGCCAAGGGCATCGGCGGCACCCGCGCCGGCGTCATCAAGACCACCTTCACCGAGGAGACCGAGTCCGACCTCTTCGGCGAGCAGGCCGTGCTGTGCGGCGGCATGTCCCACCTGGTCCAGTACGGCTTCGAGACCCTCACCGAGGCCGGCTACCAGCCGGAGATCGCCTACTTCGAGGTCCTGCACGAGCTCAAGCTCATCGTGGACCTCATGGTCGAGGGCGGCATCGCCAAGCAGCGCTGGTCCATCTCCGACACCGCCGAGTACGGCGACTACGTCTCCGGGCCCCGCGTGATCAACCCCGCGGTCAAGGAGAACATGAAGGCCGTCCTGGCCGACATCCAGGACGGCACCTTCGCCAAGCGCTTCATCGAGGACCAGGACCAGGGCGGCCCCGAGTTCACGAAGCTGCGCGAGAAGGAGGAGTCCCACCCGATCGAGGTCACCGGCCGCGAGCTGCGCAAGCTCTTCGCCTGGACCTCCCCGGACGCCGACTACGTGGAGGGCACCGCGGCCCGCTGATCCGCGCTACCCGGAAGGGGCCGTGTCCGCCCCGGAGTGCTCGTCGCGCTCCGGGGCGGCCGCGGCCCCTTCCATCCGTCCGGCCTCCGACCGCGAGCCGGGACGCCCCGCCCGCGGTGACGCCCGCTCAGCCCTGCCGCACCACCGGGGCGCCCTCGGAGGGCTGGACGATGACGAAGCCGGGGCCGGAGAAGGCCAGCTGGAAGGACTCGCCGGAGCCCCCGCGCAGCAGCGAGCCCATCGACAGGTCGTTCTGGATCCCCGGGACGAGATTGGCCGACCACGCCACGGCGGCCTGCGGGTCCACGTAGGTGGGCTGGGCCGCGCAGTCCAGGATCATGGGCTCCCCGTCCGAGCACAGGGCGAGCACCCCGTGGCCCGAGAGCTCCAGGTTGAACAGCCCGCCCGCCATCAGCCCGGCCCCGCCCACGCGCCGGATGTCCCAGGAGAGGGTGTCGTCGAAGGCCAGCAGGGACGAGCTGCTGACGGTCATCCCCTCGCCCTCCAGCAGCACGGTGAACACGTTGCGCGCCTGCCGGGCGAAGAACACCTCGCCCTCGCCCGAGACGCGCATCATGGGCGCGTCCTCGCTGGTCAGCACCTTCTTCATGAGCTTGCCGATCGAGCCGGAGCCCTCGTGCCGGAAGCCCATCCGCCCCTGGTAGGCGACCATGGCGCCCTTCGTGGCGACGACGTCCGGGCCCAGGCCCACCCGCAGCATCCGGGGGGACTGCAGGGTCCAGCGCTCCTGGCTCTGGCGTTCGAAGTGGTCCTGGGCGAAGAGCTCGCTGCGCACGGTGGCCTCCTGAGGGATCGGTGCCTGCTGTCCCGCCCATCGTGGCACCCGCGGGCGGGCGCCGCAGCTCCCGCGCGGTCGGTAGAGTGGAAACCGTGACTTCCTCCGACCGCACCCCGTACTACATCACCACGGCCATCGCGTACCCCAACGGCACCCCGCACATCGGGCACGCCTACGAGGTGATCGCGACCGACGTCATGGCCCGGTTCAAGCGGCTGGACGGCTACGACGTCCGCTTCCTGACCGGGACCGACGAGCACGGGCAGAAGATGCAGCAGACCGCGGAGAAGGAGGGGCTGACGGCCCGGGAGCTCGCGGACCGCAACGCGGCGCGCTTCCGCGAGATGGACGACGCGCTGAACATCTCCTACGACCGCTTCATCCGCACCACGGACCCCGACCACTACGCGGCCTCGGCGGCCATCTGGCGGCGCATGGAGGAGGCCGGGGACATTTACCTCGGCAAGTACGCCGGCTGGTACTCGGTGCGCGACGAGGCGTTCTACGCCGAGGACGAGACCGAGCGGCGCGAGGACGGGCTGCGCTACTCGCTCGGCACCGGCACGGAGGTCACCTGGACCGAGGAGGAGTCCTACTTCTTCCGGCTCTCCGCCTACCAGGACCGACTCCTGGCCCTCTACGAGCAGCAGGGCTTCGTGTTCCCCGAGACCCGCCGCAACGAGGTCGCCTCCTTCGTGCGCTCGGGCCTGGAGGACCTCTCGATCTCCCGGACCACCTTCGACTGGGGCGTGCCCGTGCCCGGCGACCCGGACCACGTGATGTACGTGTGGGTGGACGCGCTGACCAACTATCTGACGGGGGTCGGCTTCCCGGACACCGACTCGGAGCTGTTCCGGCGCTACTGGCCGGCCGACGCCCACGTGATCGGCAAGGACATCGCCCGCTTCCACGCGGTGTACTGGCCGGCGTTCCTCATGTCCGCCGGGCTGCCCCTGCCCGAACGGGTCTTCGCCCACGGCTTCCTGTTCAACCAGGGCGAGAAGATGTCCAAGTCGGTGGGCAACGTGATCGACCCGCACGCCCTGGTCGCGGAGTACGGGCTGGACCAGCTGCGCTTCTTCCTGCTGCGCGAGGTGCCCTTCGGCCAGGACGGCAGCTACTCGCACGACGCGATCCGCAACCGCATCAACTCCGACCTCGCCAACGACCTCGGCAACCTCGCCCAGCGCTCGCTGTCGATGGTCGCGAAGAACTGCGCGGGCCGGGTCCCGGACCCGGGGGAGCTGACCGCCGAGGACCGGGCGATGCTCGACGCCGCGGCCGGGCTCCACGAGCCGGTGCGCGCGGAGTTCGACGAGCAGCAGTTCCACCGGGCCCTGGAGATCATCTGGCGGGTGGTCGCCGAGACCAACCGCTACTTCACGGCGCAGGAGCCGTGGAAGCTGCGCAGGACCGACCCCGGGCGGATGGCCACGGTGCTGTGGGTGACCCTCGAGGTCGTGCGGACGGTGGGGCTGCTCGTGCAGCCGGTGATGCCCGGGTCGGCCGCCCGGCTGCTCGACGTCCTCGGCCAGGCCGAGGGCGACGCCCGGCTCTTCACCGCCCTGGGCACGCCGCTGGTCCCCGGCACCGCGCTGCCCGCCCCGGCCCCGGTGTTCCCCCGCTACGAGGAGCCGGCGGCGCTGCAGGCCTGATCCGGTGCGGCGTCCGACATGTGAGACGTCCGTCCGAGCTGTGGATGCCCGCGGGCCGGCGCTCCTATGGTGAGGGCATGAGCGAGCCGACTCCCGCAGCAGCCCCCGCCCCCCTGAAGATCGCCGTCGTGCCCGGCGACGGCATCGGCCCGGAGGTGGTGGCCGAGGCGGAGAGGGTCCTCGACGCCGTGACCGCCGCCGCCGGCGTGCGCGTGGAGAAGCGGCGGTTCGGCCTCGGCGCCGAGCACTGGCTGGCGACGGGGGAGACCCTCACCGAGCAGACGCTCGCGGAGCTGCGCGCCCACGACGCCATCCTCTTCGGCGCGGTGGGCGCCGCCCCCGGCGACCGCCGGGTGCCCTCGGGGATCATCGAGCGGGACGTGCTGCTGCGGATGCGCTTCGCCCTGGACCACTACGTGAACCTGCGCCCCTCCCGCCTCTACCCGGGCACCACGAGCCCGCTCGCACGCCCCGGGGACATCGACTTCGTGGTGGTCCGCGAGGGCACCGAGGGCCCCTACGCCGGCAACGGCGGGGTGCTGCGCCCCGGCACGGACGCCGAGATCGCCACCGAGGTCTCGCTCAACACCGCCCACGGCGTGCGCCGGCTGGTGCGCTACGCCTTCGAGCTGGCCGCCCGGCGCGAGCGCCGGAAGCTCACCCTGGTGCACAAGCACAACGTCCTGGTCAACGCGGGGCGGCTCTACTCCCGGCTGGTCGAGGAGATCGGCGCCGAGTTCCCGCAGGTCGCGGTGGACTACCTGCACGTGGACGCCGCGACGATCTTCCTCACCACCGACCCGGCGCGCTTCGACGTGATCGTCACCGACAACCTCTTCGGCGACATCCTCACCGACCTCGCGGGCGCGGTCACCGGCGGCATCGGCCTGGCCCCGGCCGGCAACATCAATGCGGACCGCACCGCGCCGTCCATGTTCGAGCCCGTGCACGGCTCCGCGCCGGACATCGCCGGGCGGCAGCTGGCGAACCCGGTCGCGGCGATCCTGGCGAGCGCCATGATGCTCGAGCACCTCGGCCTCCCGGAGCAGGCCGCCCGGATCGAGGCGGCCGTGCAGCAGGACCTCGCCGCGCACGGCACCGAGACCCGCAGCACCGCCCAGGTGGGCGACGGCGTGCTCGCCGCGCTGGCCTGAGCCGCTCGTGCCCGCGTGCTCCGGCGCTAGGCTGGGGGCACGAACCATCCGCCCGCCCCGCGTGCCGGTCGCCACGGGGTCGACCCCGCAGGGAGACGCAGTGACCACTCAGCCCACCACCTTCGCCCACCACCTCACCCAGGACCCGGTCCCGGAGGAGGTGCGCGCGGCGATCCTCGCCGACCCGGGCTTCGGCACGAACTTCTCCGACCACATGGTGAAGATCGACTGGTCCGGCGACGTCGTCGCGGGCACGGGGCGCTGGAGCGACCCGCGGGTCGAGCCGTACGGGCCGCTGGTGCTCGACCCCGCCGCGGCGGTGTTCCACTACGGCCAGGAGATCTTCGAGGGGCTGAAGGCGTACCGGCACGCGGACGGCTCCGTGTGGACGTTCCGGCCCGAGGCCAACGCGGCCCGGCTCAACCGCTCGGCCCGCCGGCTGGCGCTGCCGGAGCTGCCCGAGGGAATGTTCCTGGACTCGCTGCGGGAGCTCGTCTCCGTGGACGAGCAGTGGGTGCCGGACGGGGAGGGCGAGTCCCTGTACCTGCGCCCGTTCATGATCGCCACCGAGGCGTTCCTGGGCGTGCGCCCGTCCCGGCAGGTGCTGTACTCGGTGATCGCCTCCCCGGCCGGCAACTACTTCGGCGGCCCCGTGAAGCCGGTGGACATCTGGCTCTCCCGCGACTACGCCCGCGCCGGGCGCGGCGGCACCGGGGCGGCCAAGTGCGGCGGCAACTACGCGGCCTCGCTGGTCGCCCAGATCGAGGGCGAGGCCCACGGCTGCCAGCAGGTGATGTTCCTGGACCACGACCGCGGGGACGCCGTCGAGGAGCTGGGCGGGATGAACGTGTTCTTCGTCCTCGGGGAGGACACCCTGGTCACCCCCGAGCTCACCGGCACCATCCTCGAGGGGGTCACCCGCACCTCGATCATCCAGCTCGCGCGCGACCGGGGGATGACCGTCGAGGAGCGCCCCTTCACCCTCGAGGAGTGGCGCGAGGGCTGGCGCTCGGGCACCGTCACCGAGGCGTTCGCCTGCGGGACCGCGGCCGTGATCACGCCCATCGGTCGGCTCCTCTCCGCGGAGGGGACCATCGGGGACGAGGGCGCCGAGCCCGGGGCCGTGACCATGGACATCCGCAGGCAGCTGCTGGAGATCCAGACCGGGCGCGCGGAGGATCCCCACGGCTGGCTCACCCGCCTGGTCTGAGACCCGCCGCGGCCCCGCGGGCCGTGGGATAGCCTGGGGCCATGCGAATTGCCAGGTTCACCGTCGACAACGAGATCCACTTCGGCGCGGTCGAGGGCGCGCCCGGCGCGGAGACGGTCACCGTCCTCGCGGGCGACCCGTTCTACACCGGGATCCAGCCCACGCAGCAGCGCCACGAGCTCGCCGACGTCCGCCTCCTGGCCCCGGTGATCCCGCGCTCCAAGATCGTCTGCGTCGGGCGCAACTACGCCGACCACGCCGCGGAGCTGGGCAACGAGCTGCCCACCTCGCCGCTGCTGTTCTTCAAGCCCAACACCTCCGTGGCCGGCCCCGGCGACCCGGTGACCCTGCCCCCGTGGACCGAGGAGGTCTCCTACGAGGCCGAGCTCGCCGTGGTGATCGGGCGGATGTGCAAGGACGTGCCCGTGGAGCGCGTGCCCGAGGTGGTCTTCGGCTACACCGCCGCCAACGACCTCACCGGCCGCGACGTGCAGCGCTCCGAGAACCAGTGGGCCCGCGCCAAGGGCTTCGACGGCGCCTGCCCGCTGGGGCCCTGGATCGAGACCGACCTCGACACCTCCGCCCTGGCCGTGCGCAGCCGCGTCAACGGGCAGACCAAGCAGGACGGCAGCACCCGGGACATGGTCTTCGACGTCCCGTTCCTCGTCTCCTACGTCTCCCAGGCGTTCACCCTCCTGCCCGGCGACGTGATCCTCACGGGCACGCCTGCCGGCGTCGGCATCGTCGACGAGGGGGACCGCATCGAGGTCGAGGTCGAGGGCGTCGGCGTCCTGCCCACCGTCCTGCGCCGCTGACCCCCGCCCCCGCCCTCACCCCCGCACCGACCGACGTCCCGAAAGAGCCATGACCGACAAGACCGCCACCCCGGCCACCGCCTCCGCCTCCTCGCCCGTCCGGGTGCGCTTCTGCCCGTCCCCGACCGGCACCCCGCACGTGGGGCTGATCCGCACCGCGCTGTTCAACTGGGCCCACGCCCGCCACACCGGCGGGACCATGGTGTTCCGCGTCGAGGACACCGACACCCAGCGGGACTCCGAGGAGAGCTACCAGCAGCTGCTCGAGGCCCTGGCCTGGCTCGGCATCGACTGGGACGAGGGCGTGGAGACCGGCGGCCCGCACGCTCCCTACCGGCAGTCCCAGCGCCTGGACGTCTACCGCGACGTCGCCGCGAAGCTGCTGGCGCACGGGGCCGTCTACGAGGCCTACTCGACCCCGGAGGAGGTCGAGGCCCGGCACCGCGCCGCCGGCCGGGACCCCAAGCTGGGCTACGACAACTACGACCGTGACCTCACCGAGGAGCAGGTCGCGGCCTACCGGGCCGAGGGCCGCGAACCGGTGCTGCGGCTGCGGATGCCGGACGAGGACATCGTGGTCCACGACATGATCCGCGGCGAGATCGTGTTCCGGGCCGGGTCCATCCCGGACTACGTGGTGGTGCGCGCCAACGGCCAGCCGCTGTACACCCTCACCAACCCCGTGGACGACGCCCTGATGGAGATCACCCACGTGCTGCGCGGGGAGGACCTGCTCTCCTCGACCCCGCGCCAGATCGCCCTGTTCCGCGTGCTCGTGGAGATCGGCGTCGCCCAGTACGTGCCCGAGTACGGCCACCTGCCCTACGTCATGGGGGAGGGCAACAAGAAGCTCTCCAAGCGCGACCCCGAGTCCAGCCTCTTCCACCTCAAGGACAGCGGCTTCGTCCCCGAGGGCCTGCTCAACTACCTGGCCCTGCTCGGCTGGTCCCTGTCCGCGGACGAGGACGTGTTCACCGTGGAGCAGCTGGTGGCGCACTTCGACGTCCACGACGTCCTGGCGAACCCCGCCCGCTTCGACCTCAAGAAGGCCACCGCCATCAACGGCACGCACGTGCGCCTGCTGGAGCCCGGCGACTTCCGCGACCGCCTCGTCCCCTACCTGCAGGCCGCCGGCGTGCTGGGGGAGTCCCTGACCGAGCGCGAGGCCGCCGTCCTCGACCAGGCCGCCCCGCTGGTGCAGGAGCGGATGAACCTGCTCGGGGAGGCCCCCGAGCTGCTGTCCTTCCTGTTCGCCGCCGACGACGAGATCGAGCTCGCCGACGACGCCCGCAAGCAGCTCAAGGACTCCGCCGGCGACGTCCTCCGGGCCGCCCTCGCGGCGCTGGAGCCCCTGGAGGACTGGCGCGCCCCGGCCCTGGAGACCGCCCTGCGCGAGGCGATCGTCGACGGGCTGGGCATCAAGCCCCGCCTCGCGTTCGGCCCCGTCCGCACCGCCGTGTCCGGGCGGCGGATCTCCCCGCCGCTGTTCGAGTCCCTGGAGATCCTCGGCAGGGACTCCACCCTCGCCCGGATCCGCGCGCTCGCCGAGCAGCTCGGCTGAGCCCGGGACCCACGACGACGAGATCACCCGGATGCGCACGGGCCGTCCCCAGCACCGCAACCCGGTGCAGCGGGACACCGTCACCTGGCTGCGCACCGGTGCCGGGACGGGCGGGGGGCACGCCCTGCTCCACGTCGAGGTGGACCCCGGGGGCGAGGTGCCCGCCCACTACCACCGCCGGACCGCGCTGCGCCTGCGGGTCCTCGAGGGTACCCTGCGGGTCCAGGTGGGCCACGTGGTGCGCGACCTCGGGCCCGGCCGCGAGGTGGAGGTCCCGGCGGAGCACCTGTTCCGGTGGAGGAACCCGGCCTCCGCGCCGGCCCGCTTCGTCGTCGAGGTGCGCCCGGCCCCGGCGTGCCTGGAGAAGGGCCTGGTGGCGCTGTACGGGCTCGCCCGGGACGGGCGCACCCGCCGCGACGGCAGGCCGCGGAGCCTGCTCCGCACGGCGCTGCTGATGCAGTGGACCGGCATCGGCCTGCCGGGGGTGTACCGGTGGCTGGGACCGCTGCTGCGGGGGCTCGCCGCGGTGGCCTGCCGGCGGGGGATCGACCGGGAGCTCGAGGAGCGCTACTGCCGGTGACCCGGATTTGCCGCCTCGGCCGAAGGCCGGTATAGTTTTCTTGCGTTGCGCCGGTCGGTGCGGGAAACCGCAGGGACCGGGGACGACAGTGGGATATGGTGTAATTGGCAACACTACGGTTTCTGGTACCGTCATTCTAGGTTCGAGTCCTGGTATCCCAGCGCTGGTCGCTCGACTAGTAGGGCCCCATCGTATAGCGGCCTAGTACGCCGCCCTCTCACGGCGGTAACGCGGGTTCGAATCCCGCTGGGGTCACATCGAGGAGAACCCCCGGACTGCATGGTCCGGGGGTTCTTCCGTGTCCGCAGCCGGGTGCGGATGGCGCCGTGCGGTCGGGCGCCGGCTCGTCCGGGAACGCCTCCGGAACCTGGTACAGTGTACGAGTCCGGTGGCGGGGAACTCGCCGACCGGACCGCCGCGGCCCCATCGTATAGCGGCCTAGTACGCCGCCCTCTCACGGCGGTAACGCGGGTTCGAATCCCGCTGGGGTCACCAGCGAAAGCCCCCCGGACCGGACGGTCCGGGGGGCTTTTCCGTGCCCGGGAGGCACCTGCACCGTCGGCGGCCCGGGCCCCTCGACCACTAAGCACCCTGACAGTCCGGGCTGCGACTGCTACCGTGGCAGGACATTGCAGGACCGGCGCCGGGTCACCGGCGCCCACCGCCGAAGGAGCAGACGTGAACGACATCCCTCAGCACGACGACCTCCCGCTGCCCGACTACGACCACCTGCCCGTGGGGGTGCTGGGGTCGAAGATCACCGGCCTCGACGAGTCCGGCCTGGAGCAGCTGCTCGCCTACGAACGCGCGCACGGGGACCGGCTGCCCGTCGTCCAGGTCCTCGAGCACCGGCTCGAGGCGCTGCGCCAGGGCGCCCGGCCGAGTGGGTCGGTGCCCACCGAGGCCCCCGAGGTCTCCTCGTCGAGCCAGGGGTCCCCGGTCTCGCCGGAGACGTCCGGCCCGCCGATCAACCCGCCTTCCCAGGGCACGCCGTTCAACCCCGCCCAGCCGCGCTGACCGCTGGGGCGCCGCACGCCGCGCGGGTCGGGGGCACGCCGGCCGGGGGTGCCGTGGGGGCCCGCGCCCCGGTCCGTCGCCGGCGGCGCGGACGCCCGTGACGGGGATTCTGGGTGTCCGCCTGCGGCACCGGGAGCGAGGACCCGCCGGGCCGGTAGGCGGCCCGGCGGGTCCCGCGCGCTCAGGCCAGGGAGGCGTCCAGGGTGATGTCCACGGACAGGGCCTGGGAGACGGGGCAGTTGGCCTTGGCCTCGTCGGCCAGGCGCGCGAAGTCCTCTGCCGAGAGGTTCTCGACCTCGGCCTGCACAGTGAGCGCGATGCCCGTGATGCCCTCGCCCGCGACGAAGGTCACCTCCGCGCTGGTGTCCAGGCGCGTGGGCGGGGTGTCGTTCTGCGCCAGGCCGTTGGACAGGGCCATGGCGAAGCAGGTGGCGTGGGCGGAGGCGATGAGCTCCTCGGGGCTCGTCCGCGGGCCCGGGCCCTCCTCCGCGCGGGCCTTCCAGTCGACGTCGAACGGGCCCAGGCCCGAGCCGGACAGGCGGGTGCTCCCCGAGCCGCTGAAGAGATCGCCGTTCCAGACGGTGCTGGCCTTGCTGACGACGGGTTTCGGCATGGTTCCTCCTGAGGTCCACGGCACGCGGGCGATCCGCCTGCCGGCGCCGGGCGGCGCTGCTGTCACGGTAGCGGATCTGGCGGGCGCGTGACCCCCCGCGGACACCGGTTCCGCGCCCGGCGTGATGCCCGGCGGCGCGCGGACCGGTGGGGGAGCGGATGCGCTAGCCGAGGGGCGTGCGCGGCGGACCGGGGTCGCGGGGCTTCGCCCGCTCCGCGACGGCACGGGCGGTGGCGTGGGCGGCACCGCTCACGACCCGCTCCAGGGGACCCCGGCCGAAGGCGTGCCGCCACGCGAGGGCCACGAGGGCGGAGACCACGAGGCAGGCGAGGAACCACAGCAGGGGGCTGCCGTAGTGCACCTCGGTGGAGAGCAGGACCAGCTGCGCGGCGTACAGCGTGAGGGCCATGGCACCCATGGCGGTCAGCGGCAGCAGCCACGCGGGGACCTGCCGCTCCAGGAGCAGGAAGGCGGCGAGCGCCGCCAGGCTCACGCCCAGGCTCCACGCGACGGAGAGCGGCGTGTTGACGTGCGGGGCGGCGATCACCTGCCACCACAGGGTGTTCGTGGGCAGCTCGCCCTCGGCGCCGAAGACGATGATGTGCTCGAGGTCGGCCCGGGTCAGGGACTCGATGCTGTACAGCAGCACGTTGTAGCCGTCCGCGGCGTAGAGGAGCAGCCAGGAGAGGAGCTTCGACAGGGCCGCGAGGCCGAGCCCGGCCGCCAGGAGCCGGAGCTGGACGTGCAGGTTCTTGAGGTTGAGCCGGCCGACGGCCACGCCCGCCAGCAGATAGGCCAGGTAGGTCACCGCCGGGTACGCGCCCGTGACGAGCAGCTGCCAGAAGAACGCCACGGGCTCCGTGAACAGGCTCGCGAACGTCGGGTTCGCGTCCGTGTGCTCCGGCACCCGGTCGACGAGCCCGTGGATGGCCAGCGGCCCCAGCACCAGGAGGGCGGCCGAGCACGCCAGCAGCGTCCGGACCCGCAGGCCCAGGAACGGCAGCGCGAGCAGGAAGAAGGCGCCGTAGTACACGAGGATGCCGACGGCCGGAGGCTCGGCGGGCATCAGGTAGCCGATCGTCAGGCCGACCAGCATGATGAGCAGGGCCCGCACGGCCGTCCCGGCCCGCACGGCCGTGAGGTCCCGGCCCCGGCGGGGCCGGCGGCCGCCGGAGGCGAAGGCGAGTCCCACGCCCGCGAGCAGGGCGAACAGCGCCGCGGAGTCCCCGGCGAAGAGCAGCCACGACAGTGTGGGGCGGTCGTTGTCCGGATAGGCGTCCGGCAGGAAGTGGACGGCGGTCATCCCCACGAGCGCCAGACCGCGGGCTGCGTCGACGGCGACCACCCGCCCGGCCGAACGGCGGGGGTCGAGCCCGCCGGTGGCCTCCGTGGCCCGGTCCCGCGTGGAGTGGTCGTTCATGCGTCCCGCCGTTCTGTGTCTCGTCCCCGCTGCGGCAGCGCTCGGGATGGTGCGTGCACTGCCGCCAATCTTTGCACCCCCTCGTCGTGGACGCGGCAACGTTGCGCTCGGCGACCCGGCGCCGGTCCGGCCCCGGTGGCCGGGCCCGGTCAGGAGGCGGCGCTCAGCGCGGGGCCGGGCAGGAGCGCCGGGCGCCCGCCGGCGCGGCGCTGCAGGATCCCGTGCCGCAGCCGGCGCCGCGCGGCCAGGGCGGTGACCGCGGCGCCGGAGGACGCCTGCTCCGGGAGGAGGATCTCCACGGCGTCGCCGAGGGCCGGATCCTGCTCCACCGCCGCGCGGAGCAGGTCCAGGGCGTGCGGGTCCAGATCGCGCACGCAGCTGAGGTCCAGGCCCACGGTGGCCGCGGGGAGCATCGTGCGGGCCCGCCGCAGCACGGGGTGCAGGCCCTGCTGGTTGACCGCGGTCACGGCTCCGCTCACGTGGACGCGGACGTGCCGGCCGTCCGGGTCCACCTCCACGAGGACGGGGAGCTTGCGCTGCACGGGGTTCACTCCTTCACGGGACGACCGGGCGGACACCCGGACGACTCGTCAGCCTGCTGTCCGTCGGGGTGCCCTGGAATGCTAAGTCGGCTGTCGGTCATGGTGCAAGCCCGGACGCGGGGCGCGGTGGCCGGCCCTGCCGAGGACAGGGCGGGGATCGGCGCGGACGACCCGTTCCGCCCCCTTGTCGGATACCCCTAGGGGGTATAGTGTCCGAGGCACGGACGGCGCGCCGGGCAGCCGCACCGGCGCCGCCGGCCCCGTCTCCCCGCCGCGGAAGGAGCCCGCCATGAACACCCCGGACGCCCACCCGGACCCGCACCCGGGCGGCCACGGACGCCGCCCCGGGAGCGCCACCACGCACGGGCAGGCCATGCCGCACGGTCCTGCCCGCTCGGCCGTGGACGAGGAGCACACGGTGCACACCCACGGCGAGCACGCCGGGCACTCCACCGCGATGTTCAGGAGCCGGTTCTGGCTCTGCCTGGTGCTCGCGGTCCCGGTGGTGGTCCTCAGCCCGATGGCCGGCCACCTGCTGGGCTATCACGTCCCCGCGTTCCCGGGCTCGGTGTGGCTGCCGCCGGTGCTGGGCACGGTGGTCTTCGGCTACGGCGGCCTGCCCTTCCTCCGGGGCGGGCTCACCGAGCTGAGGGCCCGGCAGCCCGGGATGATGCTGCTGATCGCCATGGCGATCTCCGTGGCCTTCCTCGCCTCGTGGGTCACCACGCTCGGCCTCGGCGGCTTCGAGCTGGACTTCTGGTGGGAGCTGGCCCTGCTGGTGGTGATCATGCTGCTGGGCCACTGGATGGAGATGCGCGCCCTGGGGGCGGCCTCGAGCGCCCTGGACGCCCTGGCGGCCCTGCTGCCCGACGATGCCGAGAAGGTCGTGGCGGACGGGACCGTGACCGTCCGGACCGGTGCGCTCGCCGTGGGCGACGTGGTGCTGGTCCGCCCCGGGGCCCGCGTGCCCGCCGACGGGACGGTGCTCGACGGGACCGCCGAGTTCGACGAGTCCATGATCACGGGCGAGTCCCGGGCCGTGCCCCGCTCGCCCGGTGACACGGTCGTCGCGGGGACGGTCGCCGTCGACAGCACCGTGCGGGTGCGGGTCGAGGCGGTCGGGGCCGACACCGCCCTGGCCGGCATCCAGCGGATGGTCGCCGACGCCCAGGAGTCCTCGTCCCGCGCCCAGGCCCTGGCCGACCGCGCCGCCGCGCTGCTGTTCTGGTTCGCCCTCGTGGCCGGCCTCCTCACCGCCGTCGCCTGGACCCTCCTGGGTAGCCCCGGCGACGCGGTGGTCCGGACCGTCACCGTCCTGGTCATCGCCTGCCCCCACGCCCTGGGGCTGGCTATCCCCCTGGTCATCGCCATCTCCACCGAGCGCGCCGCCCGCGCCGGGGTGCTGGTCAAGGACCGGCTGGCCCTGGAGCGGATGCGCACCATCGACGTGGTCCTGTTCGACAAGACCGGCACGCTCACCGAGGGCGCCCACGCCGTGACGGGAGCCGCTCCCGCCCCCGGCACCTCCGAGGGCGAGCTCCTGGCCCTGGCCGCCGCGGCCGAGGCCGACAGCGAGCACCCGGTGGGCCGGGCCGTCGTCACCGCCGCCGCGCACCACGCCGAGGCGCGGCGGCTGCACCGGCGCGGCACCGACTTCCGGGCGGCCACCGGCCGGGGCGTGAGCGCCACCGTCGGGGGCGCCCGGATCACGGTCGGCGGGCCGAACCTGCTGCGCGAGCTCCACCGTGGGACCCCCGCCGCCCTGGAGCCGGCCGTCCGTGCGTGGACCGCCCGCGGGGCCGGGGTGCTCCACGTGCTGCGTGACGGGCAGGTCATCGGCGCCCTGGCCGTGGAGGACACGGTCCGCGCGGAGTCCCGCGCGGCGGTGGCCGCCCTGCAGGACCGCGGGGTGCGGGTCGCCATGATCACCGGCGACGCCCGCCAGGTCGCCGAGGCCGTGGGCGCCGACCTGGGCATCGACGAGGTCTTCGCCGAGGTGCTCCCGCAGGACAAGGACGGCAGGGTGCGCGCGCTGCAGGACCGCGGCCTGACCGTGGCGATGGTCGGCGACGGCGTCAACGACGCCCCGGCCCTGGCCCGCGCCGAGGTCGGCATCGCGATCGGCGCCGGCACCGACGTGGCCATGGAGTCCGCCGGGGTGGTCCTGGCCGGCGACGACCCCCGCGCGGTGCTGTCGATGATCGACCTCTCCCGCGCCAGCTACACCAAGATGATCCAGAACCTGGTGTGGGCGGCGGGCTACAACGTCGTCGCCGTTCCCCTGGCCGCCGGCGTCCTCGCCCCCGCCGGGATCGTGCTGTCCCCGGCCGTCGGCGCGGTGCTGATGTCGGTCTCCACCATCGTCGTCGCCCTCAATGCACAGCTGCTGCGCCGGCTGGACCTGACCCCGGCCCACCGGGCCGCGGCCGGCACCCGCACCGGTGACCACGACGGCGCCGGCGTCCGTGCTCGTGGCGCCGCGCACCGCCCGGGCGGGCCGCCGCCGGCACCGGCGGAGGCGCGGGACGCCGCGCGGGGCGACGGGGCCCGGCCGGGTTCGACGCCCCGGGGCCCGCGCCGGGCGGGGACCCGGGTGCTACGCTCCGATGAGCTCGACGACACCCCGTGACGGGCCCCGGCGCACCCGCGCCCGGCCTGCCGACCCGGAGGGAGGCGATCACCGTGGCCCCGCACCCCGGCACGGCCGGCCCCGAGAGCCGGGGCCGCACGTCTGGCGTGGAGGAGGAGCTGCTCCTCGTGGACGCCGAGACCCTCCAGTCCGCGGCGGTGGGCCGCCACGTGGTCCGCGCGGCCCTCGAGGCGACCCACCGGTGAGCCGGCTGACCGAGGGCAGGGACTCCCTGCGCCCGGGCCCCCGCCGGGCCCGGGCGGGGGAGCACGCCGCGCCCCCGGCGACGGGCGCCGGCCGGGTGCGCCGGCATCCCCGGCTCGAGCGGCGCCGCGTCGTCGTGGGGCCCCACGCGGTGGACGTGCGCGGGACGTTCGACCCCGCGCTGCCGCCGGTGGTCCTCGTGCACGGGATCGGGATGTCGGGGGCGTACTTCCTGCGCCTGGCGGACGAGCTCGCCGCGACCCGTGACGTGTACGCCCTCGACCTGCCGGGCTACGGCACCGCGCCGGATCCGCGGCAGCCCCTCTCGGTGGCCGAGCTCGGGGAGGCCGTCGCGGGGGCGGTCGCGGCGCTGGGGCTGTCGGAGCCCGTCCTGGTCGGGCACTCCATGGGCTGCCAGATCGTCGTGGACGCCGTCCGGCAGCACCCCGGGCGGTGCTCGGGCTACGTCCTGATCGGACCGACCGTGGACCCGGACGCGCCCAGCCGGCCCGGCCAGGCGTGGCGGCTGCTGCGGGACACGCTGCGCGAGCCGCCGCGGACCAACGCCGTCGTCCTGCGGGACTACCTGCGCATGGGCCCGCTCCGCTATCTGCGCACCAGCCGCTCCATGGTCCGCGACCGGATCGAGGAGGACATCCGGGGCTGCGCGCTCCCGGGACTGCTCGTGCGGGGGGGACGGGACCCCATCGCCCCGCGGGCCTGGGTGCGGCGACTGGCCCGGGCCGCCCCCGACGCCCGGGTGCTCGAGATCCCCGGGGCCCCGCACAACGTCCAGCACACCGACCCGAAGGAGCTCGCCGCAGCATGCGCCCCCTTTCTCGACTCCTGCCGACCCGCCCGCCGTCCGGACGCCCCGGCATGATCGCGCGCCGGGCGGCCGAGGCGGGGGCCAACCTCGCGGCCTGGGCCCAGGACTACGCCTACGCGGTGCGGTGGCAGGCGGCCGGCGTCCTCGGCCGGTGGGACCCGGCGCACTACCGGGCCCCGGCGGATCCGGACCGGACGCCGGTCGTGCTCATCCCCGGCATCTACGAGTCCTGGACCTTCCTGCTGCCCGTGGCCGGGCTGCTGCGGGAGCACGGGCACGACGTGCACGTGGTCGAGGACCTGAAGTTCAACACCGGCACCATCGAAGAGATGGCCGGGCTGGTGGCGGCGCACCTGCGCGCGGCCGGCGTGGAACGGTGCGTGCTCGTGGCGCACAGCAAGGGCGGGCTCATCGGCAAACACCTCCTGGCCCACCACAACCAGGACGCCGGGATCCACGGGCTCGTGGCGGTCAACACCCCGTTCTCCGGGTCCGAGCTGGCCCGGCTGCTGCCGCTCTCCACCATCCGGGTCTTCCTGCCGCACTCCCCGGAGCTCACCGCGCTGACCACGCAGCAGGGGGTGAACCGGGACATCGTCTCGATCTACGGCCGTTTCGACCCGCACATCCCCGGCGGCAGCCACCTGGAGGGCGCGCGCAACGTCCAGCTCGGGACCCGCGGGCACTTCCTGCCCCTCAACGACCCCCGGGTGCACCGGGCGATCCTCGACGGGATCCGCACGCTGACCCGCTGACCGGCCACCCCGTCCCCGCGGCGTCGGGGGCGGCTGGTACGGTGCGGCCATCATTGGCCGCCGGCCGCTCGGGCCGGCGAGCGGGGACGAGGTCGGAGGGATCGGTGGCACCGTGGTCGTGATGGGACTGACGCCCTTCCAGGGCTGGGAGGTGGTGTCCTGGGTGCTCCTGCTGCTCACGGCCGGGTGGGGGCTGGCCCGGCTCGTGCGCCGGCTCGTGCTGCGCTACGGGAGCAACACCCGGTGGGGCCGCCGGACGCGCACCCGCATGGGGCTGCGCCGGGCCCGCGACGACCTGCTGGAGCGCCACGCCCGCGGGGAGATCACCGAGGAGGAGTACCTGGAGCGGGTGCGGATCCTCGAGCAGGAGGGCCGGGCCGGTCCGTGAGCGCCCGGCGCGCCGGGGCGGCGCGCGGACGTAGGCCCGGGGGCTGACGAACGACAAGCAGGCTGACAGACTGGGCATGTTCGTGTCCCGTCGAGCCGGCGGGACGAGACCTCGCGACGACAAGGAGATCCCCATGTCCGACAAGCCCAACCCCATCGAGTTGCAGAAGCACCTCAGCGGCCTGGACTACCCGGTCAGCAAGGACGAGGTCGTGCAGAAGGCCCAGGACTCCGGCGCGGACGACTCGATCCTCGAGGCGCTGCGCAACCTGCCGGATCAGCACTACGAGAAGCCCACGCACGTGACCGAGGCGGTCTTCGGCGAGTAGCCGCCCCGGCCCCGATTCCGGCAGGCCCCGCGGCGCGCGCCGCGGGGCCTGCCGCGCTGCGGAACTTCATCGAATCTTCAGGGTTCCGGGGTTCACCCACCGGAACGAACAGTCTACTGTCGATCATGTGGGGTGTGGCGGGCGCCGGACCCCGCCCGGCACCGCAGGACGGGCGGCCGGCGCGGCCGCCGATCGGACGAAGGAGCGAGACCATGACCCATGTGACATCGATGCTCGAGACCTACCCGAAGGACCTCGGCGGGGTGGACCGGCAGAAGCTGGCCGAGTGCATCGCGGCGTGCTTCGAGTGCGCCCAGACCTGCACCGCCTGCGCCGACGCGTGCCTGTCCGAGGACATGGTCGCGGAGTTGACCACGTGCATCCGGACCAACCTGGACTGCGCCGACATCTGCGCCACCACCGGCAACGTGCTCTCCCGGCACACCGGCTACGACGCCAACCTCACCCGCACGGTGCTCCAGGCCTGTCAGACGGCCTGCAAGGCCTGCGGGGACGAGTGCGCCCGGCACGCGGACATGCACGAGCACTGCAGGATCTGCGCGGAGGCGTGCCGCCGCTGCGAGCAGGCCTGCGCCGACCTGATCAGCTCTCTGGGCTGATCCCGCCACGGCGAGCGCGGAGCCCGTCCCATGGGCGGGCTCCTCGCTCGCGCTTGCGCTGCGCCGCCCGTGGGCGGGCCCAGCGGACGCCCGGTCCGCAGCCGGCGGCCGACCTGCGGCCCGGCCGAGGCGGCACGAGATGTCGAGGAACCGCGGGATGCTGCAGAGACTGACGGATAGGGCCGGCGCGGTGGGCGCCGGCCTCTACGCCGCCGCGCTGTCCCTGGTGGTCCTGGCGGCCTCCGGCGGAGTGGGCCTCCTCCTGCATCAGCCGTGGCTGTTCCCCAGCCTGGGGCCCACGGTCATGCTGTTCTTCGAGTCCCCCCGGCAACGGGCCTCGCGGCCGCGCAACGCCCTGGTCGGCCACGGGGTCGGCCTGCTCGCCGGGATCGCCGTCCTCTACGGCCTCGGGCTGCAGGACGACCCACCCGTCCCGTCCGGTGGGCTCACCCCGGTCCATCTGCTGGCCGGGGCCCTGTCGGTCGCGGTGACCACTCTGGTGCTCACCGCGGTCAGGACCCCTCACCCGCCGGCCGGAGCCACCACCTTGATCGTCAGCCTCGGCATTCTCACCGGGCCGGCGGAGCTGGTCGCGATGGCCGCGGCGATCGTGCTGATCACGGCCCTGGGGTGGGGCCTCAACATCCTGCTCGGCACCCGCCCGGGCGCGGAGGAGGAGTAGGCGCGGCGGGCCGCGCCCGGGCCGCCGCTCAGTCCGCCACGATCAGGGCCTGCGGGGCCGCCTGCTTCATCCGGGTGGACAGCCAGTGCAGCTGGGTGGTGGTCTCGCCCTCGCAGCGTTCCACGACGTCGATCAGCTCGGCGTCGCGCAGGCCCTGGGCGGCTTGTTTCACCGCGGTCCAGGTGATGTCCACGAGGCTGGCCAGCAGGTAGAGGTCCTGCAGGTCCCGCAGCAGTCCCACGGGTCCGGAGCGCGTCTCGGACAGGCCGTCGGCGTGCAGGCGCTCGGGCTCGTCGTCGTCGTCGACCTCGCCGTAGCGGTGGACGACCGGGGCCAGGGCCTGGACATGGGCCTCGCACTGGCCGGCCAGGGACCGGCAGAGGTGGTACACGTCGGGCTCATCCCCGTGGCCTTCGGCGACTTCGCGGAAAGACTCCGCCAGGGTGCGTTCGGAGTGGTGGAGCAGGCCGAGGTAGACGGGCAGTTTCATGAGTGCTCCTCCTGGGTGGCCACCATGGGCGGGTCGGTCGGGGCGATGGTCTCCTCGACCTCGGCTGCGGCCCCGCCGACGGTGGACGGGACCCGGGCGTTTCGGGCGGGCCGGGATGCGGTGGTGGTGGGGGCGGGTGCCGGTCCCGTGGCGTCGGCGACCTTGGTGACGCGCACGGCGGCGGTCTTGAACACCGGCTGCTTCGAGACCGGGTCCCACTCCGTGAGGGTCAGCTCGTTGGCCGCCCGGTGGCGTTGGCCGGGGTTCCGTCCGGTGGGGTCTTCCTGGTCCCAGTAGCCGTAGTGGAAGGGTGCGAACACGGTGCCCTCCCGCACGTCACCGACCCGGACGGGGGCTTCGAGGTGGCCGCGGCGGGATTCCACCCGCACGACGTCGCCCTCGGCCACACCCAGGTCGGAGGCATCCGCGGCGGAGATCTCCACCCAGGCGTCCGGGGCCGCGCCGTCCAGCTGCCGCGCCCGGCCGGTCTTGGTGCGGGTGTGGAAGTGGTAGGCGGTCCGCCCGGTGGTGTACCGGTACGGATACTGCTCATCCGGGCCCTCGTGGGGGCCTTGGTAGGGGGCGGTCTTGAAGATCGCCCGCCCGCCCGGGGCCATCGCCCGGTAGGCCTGCGGCCCGACCGTGGCGCCGGTGGTGAGGTCGTGGCCGTAGGTCTCGCAGTAGTCGGCGTCGGAGGGGAACACCCCGTCGCCGTAGAGGCGCACGGTGCCGTCGGGGTGCTCGTCGTTGACCGGCCAGGGGATCCCGCTGCCCCCGCGCAGCCGGTCGTAGCTGATGCCGGTGTAGTCGCAGGGCCGGCCCCGGGTGCATTCGCGCCAGGCGTTGAACCCGTCCTCGGGCCCGGACCAGTCCAGCAGCGGGCGGCCCGAGCGGGTGCGGAAGCCCATCCGCCGGGAGTAGTCCAGGAAGATGTCCAGGTCACTGCGCGCCTCCCCCGGGGGGTCCACGGCCTTCTCCGACAGGTGCACGGTGCGGTTGACGTTGGTGAAGGTCCCGGTCTTCTCCCCCCAGGCCGCGGCCGGCAGCACCACGTCGGCGTAGCGGGCGGTCTCGGTGAGGTAGAGGTCCTGGACGACGAGGAACAGTCCCTGCCGGTCCAGGATGTCCCGGATGCGCGGCAGCTGCGGCATCGACACCGCCGGGTTGGTCGCCGAGATCCACAGGAACTCGACGGAGCCCTGCTCGACGTAGCGGAAGATCTGCATCGCGTGAGTGGGCGGGGCCCAGTGCGGGATCACCAGCGGGTCCACGTCCCACAGATCGGCCAGCTCCTGCACGTGGGCGGGGTTCTCCCAGTTGCGGAACCCGGGCAGGTCCCCGTCGGCCCCGCACTCCCGGTTGTTCTGGGCGGTGGGCTGGCCGTTCATCTGCAGGATCCCGCACCCCGGCTTCCCGAGCAGCCCGCGCAGCAGGTGGAGGTTGTTGACCTGGCAGGCCGAGGCGGTGGCCTGGGCGGACTGGTAGAAGCCCTGCAGCACCGTGGACAGCACCCGCTGAGACGTCCCGAAGATCCGGGCGGCCTCCCGCACATCGCCGGCGGCCACCCCGCACTCGGCGGCCACCGCCTCGGGGGTCCAGGGCTCGATCTGCTCGGCCAGGTCCTCGACGCGCAGCGTGTGGGCGGCAATCCAGTCCTTGTCGATCCACCCCTGGGCGATGATCTCGCGGACCAGCCCGTGCATCAGCGCAAGGTTCGTCCCCGGGCGCACCGCCAAGTGCACGTCGGCGTGCCGGGCGACCTCGGTCTCCCGTGGGTCCACGCACACCACCAAGGGTTTGTCCGGGCCGGCGAGCCGGTCCAGGACCCGGGCCCACAGCACGGTCTGGGTCTCGGCCATGTTGTGCCCGTACAGGAACATCGCGTCGCACTCGTCGATGTCGACGTAGCTGCCCGGCTGCCCGTCGGCGCCGAAGGACTCCTTCATGGCCGCCGCGGCCGTGGCGGTGCACAGCCGGGTGTTGCCGTCCATGTGCGGGGTGCCGATCCCGGCCTTGCCCAGGATCCCGAGGGCGTAGTACTCCTCCAGGAACAGCTGCCCGGAGGTGTAGAACCCGTGGGACAGCGGGCCCTTGTCGGCCAGCAAGGCCCTGCTGCGCTCCACGATCCGCTCCATCGCGGTGTCCCAGTCGGCCTCCACGAGCTCCCCGTTCTCGCGCACCAGCGGACGGGTCAGGCGGTCCCGGTGGGCCACCCCCTGCCAGGAGGCGAACAAGCCCTTGGGCCCGAGCCGGCCGTGGTTGACGATGTCCACCGCCCGGCCCCGCACCCCGACCATCGCCCCGTCCTTGACGGCGATGTCGACGGCGCAGCCGTTGCTGCACAGCACGCACGCCGACTGCACCCACCGGTCCACGTCCTGCTCGTCCAGGCCCTCCGCCAGAACCTGGTCCACCCGCACGGGCCACCGCTGGCCTCGGGCGAAGGGGGTGCGCGTCCCCCAGATCTGCGCGATGCGATCGACCATGCTGATCCCGTTCCTCAGGTGGCGGTGGCGGCGCGGCGCCGTGCGAGCGAGGTGGCCGCGCGGTCCGTTCTTCCGACAGTAATCCTGCTGACGACCTCGGGGAACCCGGGGGCGCTCCTTCCCTGCGGCCGTGATGCAGGCGCAGGGACGCCGCGGGGAGACCCCGGGCCGGTGCGCCTCTGTGTGCCCCCCCGGGTCCGCCTCGCCCGTGGAGCGCCCGAGTGCCCGGGGCCGGCCCCCGGCCGGCCGGGGCAGAAGCTGCGCGAGGAGTTCGTCGGCACGGGCCGGACCCGAGGAGGTCTTCGCCGCCGCCGTGGACCACGGGCGGGAGCCGGGGCGCCGGCCGGTCCCGGGAATAGGCCCCTGCGGCCTCCGGTTGCGCGGAGCATGAAGGCATTGACGTACGCCCGCTACGGCGGCCCCGAAGTCCTCGAGCTCACCGACCTCCCCGAGCCCAAGGTGCCCCCGGGCTGGGTGCTCGTGCGGGTCCGCAGCGCCGCGATCAACCCCGTCGACTGGAAGATCATGTCCGGTGGGCTCGACCCCCTCATGGAGGTCCAGTTCCCGGTGGTGCCCGGCTGGGACGTGTCCGGGGTCGTCGAGTCGGTCGGCATCGACGTGCCGGAGTGGGCCCCCGGGGACGAGGTGATCTCCTACGCGCGCACGGACTGGGTGCACGGCGGCACGATGGCCGAGTACGTCGCCCTGCCCGCCCGGCTGCTCGCGCCGAAGCCCGCCTCGGTGGACTGGGACCGGGCGGCGTCCCTGCCGCTGGCCGGGCTCACGGCCTACCAGGTCCTCGGCCGCCTCGAGGTGGCCGCGGGCCAGACCGTGCTCGTGCACAACGCCTCCGGCGGCGTGGGCGGCTACGCGGTGCAGCTCGCCGTGGCGCGGGGCGCCCGGGTCATCGGCACCGCCTCGGAGGCCAACCACGACTACCTGCGCGCCCTGGGCGCCGAGCCCGTGGTCTACGGGGAGGGGCTGCCCGAGCGGGTCCGCGAGCTGGCGCCCGAGGGCGTGGACGTGGTCGTCGACCTCGTGGGCGGGGTGGTCGAGCAGACCCTCGCGGTCCTCCGGGACGGGGGGCGGCACGCCTCCGTGGCCGACGACGCCGTGGAGGCCCACGGCGGGACGTGGATGTGGGTGCGGCCCTCCGCCGAGGACCTCACGGAGCTGAGCCGGCTCGTGGACCGGGGCGCGCTGCGGATCGAGCTCGCCCGCAGCGTGCCGCTCGCCGAGGCCGTCGAGGCCTACCGGCTGAGCCAGGAGGGTCACGTCCGCGGCAAGATCGCCGTGCGCATGGGCTGAGCCGGACCGCCCCCGTAGGTGCACAGCAGGCTGACTGGCACAATGAGCGGGTGAGCGATCAGACAGAGACCCTCAGGGCCCTCGAGCACGCGCGCGAGCTGCTCGCGGCGTCGAGCCTGCCGCTGTCCACCACGAACGTGCTGCACGAGCGGGGGGACATCGACCGCGCCGTCGCGCAGCTGGACGACTACGTCCTGCCGCGCGTGCGCTCCCTCGACGCCCCGCTGCTCGCGGTGGTCGGCGGGTCCACGGGCGCGGGGAAGTCCACCCTCGTCAACGCGGTGGTGGGTCACCCCGTGACCCGTTCGGGGGCGATCCGCCCGACCACCCGCCAGCCGATCCTGGTCCACCACCCCCGCGACGCCGAGGCCTTCGCCACCCAGCGGGTGCTCCCGCACCTGAGCCGGATCCACGCCCGGAAGGTCACCCCGCCGGGCGCGACCGCCGCGGACACCGCCTCCCCGTCCGCGCTGCCCGGCACCGCGGACGGCCAGGCCCTCGTGCTGCTGGCCGAGCCGCGCATCCCCGAGGGCGTCGCCCTGCTCGACGCCCCCGACGTCGACTCGATCTCCGACGAGAACCGCCGGCTCGCCGGCCAGCTGCTGGCCGCCGCCGACCTCTGGCTGTTCGTCACCACCGCCAACCGCTACGCGGACGCCGTGCCGTGGCGGCTGCTGGTGGAGGCCGCCGGGCGGGACATCACCGTGGCCGTGGTCCTCGACCGCGTCCCGCTGGGGCTCGAGGCCGAGATCGAGGAGGACCTCCGGCGGATGCTCGCCGACCAGGGACTCGGCGACGCCCCGGTGTTCACGGTCCCGGAGTCACCGCTCAACGAGACCGGCATGCTCCCGCCCCACGTCGTCGCCCCCGTCGTGGACTTCCTCGCCGAGCTCGGCCGGGACGCGGCCTCGCGCTCGGAGATCGCCCGGCGCACCCTCGGCGGCGCGGTGCGCTCCATCGCCGAGCGCACCGACGCCGCCGGGGACGCCGTGCTTTCCCAGCAGCGGGCCGGGGCGCAGCTGCGCCAGGACGTGGACCGCGCCTTCGACGAGGCGCTGGCCTCCGTGATCGACTCCACCCGGGACGGCACCCTGCTGCGCGGCGAGGTCCTCGCCCGCTGGCAGGACTTCGTGGGCACGGGAGAGTTCTTCCGCAACCTCGAGGCCGGCATCGGACGCCTCCGCGACCGGCTCACCGCCTTCTTCAGCGGCAAGCCGGCGCCGGAGGTCCAGGTCGAGGAGGCCATCGAGACCGGACTGCAGACCGTCATCGTCGAGGAGGCGGCGCGCGCCTCCGAGACCGCCGAGCGCCGCTGGCAGGACGAGCCCGCCGGCCGCGTCCTGCTCGGCGGCTCCGACCTCGGCTCCCTGCCCCCCGACTTCCGGGAGCGCACGGCCGAGCAGGTCCGGGCCTGGCAGGGCGACCTCATGGAGCTGATCCAGCGGGAGGGCGCCGACAAGCGCACGAAGGCGCGGGCCATGTCGCTCGGCGTCAACGCGCTGACCGTGATCCTGATGATCGGGGTGTTCTCGATGACGGGCGGGCTGACCGGTCTGGAGGTCGGCATCGCCGGCGGCTCCGGGGTGGTCGGCACCAAGCTGCTCGAGGCCGTGTTCGGCGAGGACGCCGTGCGGCGGATGGCCGACGACGCCCGCCGGAACCTCGAGGCGCGCATCTCCGCGCTGCTGGACGAGCAGGCCTCCGTCTTCCTGCGCCGCCTCGACGTCCTCGACGGACACCCGGAGGCCCAGGAGCTGAAGGCCGCCGCCGAGCGCATCCGCGCCGCCGCCCGCACGCTGGGGGAGACCGCGTGAGCCCCGCCCGCCGGCCCGCCCCGACCCTCGCCGAGCGCCTGCCCGCGCTAGCCCACGCCACCGACCTCGCCGAGGGACGGCTCGACGAGGAGGCCGTCGCGGCGGCGCGCACGGTCCTGGCGCGCGCCGCTGAACGCCGCTCGCTGTCCGCCGACCACACCGTGGTGGGCTTCTTCGGGGCCACCGGCTCGGGGAAGTCGACCCTCTTCAACGCCGTGGTGGGCCGGGAGATCGCCCGTGCCGCGGCCCGCCGCCCCACCACCTCGGAGCCGCTGGCCGCGGTGTGGGGGGAACCGGGCAGCCAGGCCCTGCTGGACTGGCTCGACGTCTCCCAGCGCCACCACGTGGACACCCCGCTGCCGGCGGAGCAGGCGGACGCCGGGCGGTGGACCCGCGTGAAGGAACGGATCACGGGCGGAGCCGCCCCGGAGGGCCCCGGCGGGCTCATCCTGCTGGACCTCCCGGACTTCGACTCGGTGAGCCTGCACCACCGCACGATCGTGCAGCGGCTGGTCGGGATGGTCGACGTGGTGGTGTGGGTCGTGGACCCGCAGAAGTACGCGGACGCGATCATCCACCAGGAGTTCATCGCCCCGCTGGCCCGCCACGGGGCCGTGACCATGGTCGTCATGAACCAGGTCGACCGCCTGCCCGCCGCCGAGGTCCCCGCCGTGATGTCCTCGCTCGCGGAGCTCGTGGCCCAGGACGGGCTGCCCACCACGGGGCTGTCGAAGCCCGTGGCCGTCTCCGCGGTGACGGGGGAGGGCGTCGAGGCCCTGCGCTCCCGGATCCGGCAGGTGGCGGACACGAAGGCCGCGGCCGGGGCCCGCCTCGACGCCGACGTCACCGACGCCGCCGAGCGGCTCGCGCTGGCCTCCGGCGAGGGCGAGCCCGCCGGGATCACGCAGGAGTCGGAGGACCGGCTCACCGACGGCCTCGCCCAGGCCGCCAACGTCCCGGGCATCGCGCGGGCGGCCGGGAAGTCCTACGCCCTGCACGCCGCGGGGCACACCGGGTGGATCGCCACCCGGTGGCTGCTGCGGTTCCGCAAGGACCCGATGCGGCGGCTCAACCTGGACCGGGGGGACACCGTGAACCCCGAGGTCAACCGAACCTCGCTGCCGCCCATGGGCGCCGCCCAGCGGGCGGCCGCCGACTCCGCGGTGCGCGGCTTCGCCCACGACGCCGCGGCCGGGGCCGCCGAGCCGTGGACCCGGTCGGTGCGCCAGGCCGCCCGCACCCACGAGGACCGGCTGCCCGACGCCATCGACCAGGCCATCGCCGGCACCGACTTCCGGGCCCGGAAGAACGTCTGGTGGTGGCTCCTCTTCGACGTGCTGCAGTGGACGGCGATGCTGGCCGTGGTGGCCGGCCTCCTGTGGCTGCTGGGACTGTTCCTGCTGGAGTACTTCCAGATCCCCGTGCCCCCGCCTCCCACCGTCGAGGGCTTCCCGCTGCCCGTGCCCACCCTGCTCGTGCTCGCCGGGGTCGTGACCGGGCTGTTCCTGGCCCTGACCGGACGGATCCTCGCCGGCTTCGGCGCCCGGCTGCGGGAGCGCACGGTCCGGCGGAAGCTGCGCGCCTCGGTGGCGGGGGCGGGCCGGCGCACCGTCGTCGAGCCGGTGCGGGCCGAGCTGGAGGCCCATGCGGCCTTCCGCGAGGCGCTCGCCGCGCTGCGCGCCTGACCCCGGGTCCGCCCGGGGGGCCGGGCACGGCGCGCCGGCGGACCCGGGGCGGGCCTCAGCGGCGACGGGCCGGCGGGCGCAGCGCGAGGATCCAGCCGCCCGCGGCGCCGATGGCGAGCAGGACGGCGACGAGGACGATCCCGGGCCCGCCCGCCCACGTCACGGCGTCGCCGTACCGGAGCAGGGCGACGGCCTGCAGGAGGGCGAAGGCCAGCGCCCCCACCCCGAGGGGACGGACGGTCCGGGCGTCGCCGCTGCGCCGGGCGTAGGCGGCGGCCCAGCCGAGCCCGACGAGCCACGCCCCGACCGCTCTCGCCGTGAGCGCGGTCAGCGGCCACGGCCACAGCGCCGTCGCCGCCGCGGGCAGCACCAGGAGCGCGAGCCCGGCCCCCAGCAGCACGGCCGCGACCGCCGCCAGGAGCAGCCGCAGCCCGCCCGGCAGCGGTGCGCGCTCCGCCGCGGGCGGTGCGGCGGGCCCGCGGGAGCGGAGCTGCCGCCGGCCGAGGACGAGCATGGCCACGGGCACGGCGGCGTAGATCACCAGCCACGCCCCCGCGGCGAAGCGGGCCAGGGGCGGGTGCTCCGGGGACAGGTGGAAGCGGTCGAGGTGGAGCAGGGTGACCGCCAGGGTGAGCGCCGTGAAGACGAACACGGGCCAGACGGCCAGCCTGGCCCGGTCCCAGCGCGCGGAACGGGCCCCGGCCACCTCGAGGAGCGCGCTGGACCAGTACGCCGCCCCGAGGAAGACGGCGGTCGTCGGCGGCTCGATCGTCCAGGCGAACCAGTCGGCCGTGCGCCGCGGGAAGACGAACAGCACCAGCCCGGCGAGGAACACGAGGACGGCGGCGACCTGGAGCAGCCGCCGCATCGCCGGGAGCAGCGGCGCCGTCTCAACCGCGGGGCGCATCGCCGACCGGGCTCCCGGGGCCGGCCGTGCGCGCCGGGGCCGGGGCGGCGGGGGAGGCCGGGGGCGGCGCCGGGGCGGCCGGCGGGTGCCCCGCCAGGTAGCCGTGCAGGAGCGAGACCACGGTGGCGCCGTCCCCGACGGCGGTCGCCACGCGCTTGATCGAGCCGGCCCGGACGTCGCCGATCGCGAAGACGCCCGGAAGACTGGTCTCCAGGGGCAGCGGCGACCGGGACGGGACGTCGTCCCCCGGGGCACCGGGAGCTCCCGCGGCGCCCGTGCGCAGGAACCCGGCGCGGTCGCGCTGCACCGAGCCGGGCAGCCAGGACGTGCGCGGCACCGAACCGATGAGCACGAACAGCGCGGACGCCGGGATGTCCTCCCCGGCCGCGGGGCTGCCCGTGGCGGTGACCTGGACGGCGGTGAGGCAGCCGTCCCGCTCGCGCGCGCCCACCACCGAGGTCCCGTAGCGGACCGTCACGTTGCGGGTCGCTTCGAGCTGGGTGATGAGGTAGCTGGACATGCTGGCCGCGAGCGAGGGCCCCCGGACCAGCAGCGTCACGTGCTCGGCGTATTTCGCGACGTGCAGGGCGGCCTGTCCCGCCGAGTTGCCGCCGCCCACCACGCAGGCGCGCTGCCCGGTCAGCGACGGCGCCTCGGAGACGGCGGCGCCGTAGAAGACGCCCCGGCCCACCAGGGCCTCGAGCTGCGGGACGCCGAGGCGCCGGTAGTCCACGCCGGTGGCCACCACCACCGAGCGGGCCCGCACCAGGCCGCCGTCGGACGTGGTCACCGTGTGCACGGGCCCGTCGGTCCCCAGGCTCTCCACCCGCCGCATGAACAGGAAGTCCGTGCCGAAGACCCACGCCTGCTGGAAGGAGCGGAAGGCGAGGTGGGCGCCGCTCACCCCGCGGGAGAAGCCGGGGTAGTTGCGGATCAGCGAGCTGGTGCCGGCCTGGCCGCCCACGGCCTGCTGCTCCACGACCATGGTGGAGAGTCCCTCGGAGGAGGCGTAGACCGCCGCGGCAAGACCGGCGGGACCGGCGCCGACGACGACGACGTCGAAGACCTTGTCCGTCGGCGGCGGGCGGTTCAGCCCGAACGCCTCCACGATCTCCGGGTCCCCGGGGTTCTCCAGGACCGTCGGCGGCGAGGTGAACTGCAGGACCAGCACCGGCAGCGCCGGGTCGTGCCGGCCCAGGCTCTCCAGCATCCGCTGCCCGGCCGGGGAGCCGACCGGGTGGAAGCCCACCGGGATGTGGTTGCGCACCAGGGTGTCGCGCAGCGAGTGGGTCCGCTCGTCGCGCTGGTCCCCGATCATCCGCACCGCCTCGAACCCGCCGCCCTGGGCGAGGTGCCAGTCGTCGAGGGCGTCGGTGATCGCGCCGTGGAACTCCTCGTCGCGCGGGCGCTCGGGGCGCAGGACGAGCAGGTCGGCGTGGCCCTGGGCGATCGCCCGGAACACGGTGGGGCCGCTGGCGAAGTCCCCCCAGGTCACCGCGACGGCCCGCTTGGCGGCGGGGTGGTCGGCGTAGGCGCGCCGCAGGAGGTCCAGCCCGCCGCGGTCCGCCGGCCCGTAGCACCCCACCACGAGGGCCACCGCCCGGCCCCGGCGCCGCAGCCCGCCGAGGACCGCCCGGGCACGGCCGTGGTCGGCGCAGACCACGACCTCGTAGTCGGCGCCGTAGCGCCGGCGCAGCTCGTCTCCCAGGACGTCCCGGGAGACCGGGTCGCTGGTCGAGAGCAGCAGGACCGGGACCTGGTCGTCCATGGCCGCCACCTCCTGGTGGGTCCCCTGGCCGGATGGCGCTCAGGCTACTCGCGCCGGGGAGCCCGGGCAAGGGATCCGCCGGACGGCCGCGGGACGTCCGGCGGGTCTAGTGCGCGGCGGCCCGCACGGCCTCCGTGAGCTGGCGGGCGGCCTGCACCACGACCTCCGCGTGCAGGCGTCCGGGCTGGCGGGTGAGCCGCTCGATCGGCCCGGAGATCGACACCGCCGCGATCACCCGGCCGGAGGGCCCCCGCACGGGCGCGGACACGGAGGCGATGCCCGGCTCGCGCTCGCCCAGCGACTGGGCCCAGCCGCGGCGGCGCACCCCGGCGAGCACCGTGGCGGAGAACCGTGCGTGGCGCAGGCCCTCGAGCAGCCGGTCGTGGTCCTCCCACGCGACGAGCACCTGGGCGGCCGACCCGGCCTTCATCGACAGCTGCGTGCCGACGGGGATCGTGTCCCGCAGCCCGATCGGCCGCTCGGCCGAGGCCACGCACACGCGCCAGTCGCCCTGCCGGCGGAAGATCTGCGCCGACTCCCCGGTCGCGTCCCGCAGGTTGACGAGCACGGGGCCGGCGGCGGCGATCAGCCGGTCCTCGCCGGCGGCGGAGGCCAGCTCCACGAGCCGGGAGCCGAGCACGAAGCGGCCCTGGATGTCCCGGCCCACGAACCGGTGGTGGGCCAGGGCCACGGCGAGCCGGTGCACGGTGGGCCGCGCCAGGCCGGTGGCGCCCACCAGCTGCGCGAGGGTCGCCGGCCCGGCCTCGAGGGCGTCGAGGATCATGGACGCCTTGTCCACGACGCCCACCCCGCTGGGAGAGGCGGCCGAGCCCGGCGGCAGGGCCTCACCCGTGCCCTGCCCGCCCAGCGGGCTCCCCAGGGGGGCGCCGGACGGGTCCATGTGTCCAGATGTGTCCATGCTCTGATACTGACGTCTCACAATGTGAGAAGCAAGCCGGAAAGCTGGCCACCCCGGAAGCCCGCCCGCGACCATGGAGGAACGACCCCGCACAGGCAGCACGGAAGGATCCGCCATGCCGGACTACCAGTCCTCGACCCCCTCCACGACCTCCGCCCCGGCCTCCGGGCGCGCGGGCGGGCGCACCCTGGCCGAGAAGGTCTGGGCGGACCACCTCGTGCGCCAGGGCGAGGACGGCCGGCCGGACCTTCTCTACATCGACCTGCACCTGCTGCACGAGGTGACCTCCCCGCAGGCCTTCGAGGGGCTGCGCCTGGCGGGCCGGCCGCTGCGCCGCCCGGAGCTGACGATCGCCACCGAGGACCACAACACGCCGACGCAGGACATCTTCTCCCGCATCGCCGACGACACCTCGCGCAAGCAGATCGAGACGCTGCGCGCCAACTGCGCCGAGTTCGGCGTGCGCCTTCACCCGCTCGGCGACGCCGAGCAGGGGATCGTGCACGTGGTGGGCCCCCAGCTGGGGCTCACCCAGCCCGGGATGACCGTGGTCTGCGGCGACTCCCACACCTCCACCCACGGCGCGTTCGGCGCGCTGGCCTTCGGCATCGGCACCTCCGAGGTCGAGCACGTGATGGCGACCCAGACCCTCCCGCTGGCGCCGTTCCGGACGATGGCGATCACCGTCGAGGGGACCCTGCGCCCCGGGGTCTCGGCCAAGGACATCATCCTGGCCGTCATCGCCAAGATCGGCACCGGCGGCGGCCAGGGCTACGTGCTGGAGTACCGCGGCTCCGCGATCCGCTCCCTGTCCATGGAGGCGCGGATGACGATCTGCAACATGTCCATCGAGGCCGGGGCGCGCGCCGGGATGATCGCCCCGGACGAGACGACCTTCGACTACGTCCAGGGCCGTCCGCACGCCCCCGCCGGCGCGGACTGGGACGCCGCGGTGGAGTACTGGCGCACCCTGCGCACCGACGAGGACGCCGTCTTCGACGCCGAGGTGTTCCTCGACGCGGACGAGCTCGAACCCTTCGTCACCTGGGGCACCAACCCCGGCCAGGGCGTCCCGCTCTCGGCGGCCGTGCCCGACCCCGAGGACATCGGGGACGAGAACGACAAGGCCAACGCGCGCCGGGCGCTGGAGTACATGGGCCTGAGCGCCGGCACGCCCATGAAGGAGATCCCGGTGGACACGGTGTTCCTGGGCTCCTGCACCAACTCCCGCATCGAGGACCTGCGGGCCGCCGCGGAGATCGTCAAGGGCCGGACCAAGGCCGGGAACGTGCGGATGATGGTGGTGCCCGGCTCCGCCAAGGTGCGGCTGCAGGCCGAGGCCGAGGGACTGGACCAGGTGTTCAAGCAGTTCGGCGCGGACTGGCGCTTCGCCGGCTGCTCGATGTGCCTGGGCATGAACCCGGACCAGCTGGCCCCGGGCGAGCGGTGCGCCTCGACGTCGAACCGCAACTTCGAGGGCCGCCAGGGCAAGGGCGGGCGCACCCACCTCGTCTCGCCCGTCGTGGCCGCGGCCACCGCGGTGCGCGGCACCCTGTCCTCCCCGTCCGACCTCGAGCCCGCCGCCGCCCCGACCGACCTCGCGTCGGCCGGCGCCTGAGCCCCCGACCCGCACCCCCAGGAAGGCCCTCCCATGGAGAAGTTCAGCACGCACCGGGGCGTCGGCGTCCCGCTGAAGCAGTCCAACGTGGACACCGACCAGATCATCCCCGCCGTCTACCTCAAGCGGATCACCAAGACCGGCTTCGAGGACGCCCTGTTCGCCGCCTGGCGGAAGAACGAGGACTTCGTGCTCAACCGGGAGCCCTACCGGCACGGCTCCGTGCTGGTGGCTGGCCCCGACTTCGGCACCGGCTCCTCGCGCGAGCACGCCGTGTGGGCGCTGCGCGACTACGGCTTCCGGGTCGTGATCTCCTCGCGCTTCGCCGACATCTTCCGCGGCAACTCCGGCAAGCAGGGGCTGCTCGCGGCCCAGGTCGACCAGTCCGACGTCGAGCTGCTGTGGAAGCTGGTCGAGGAGCGCCCCGGCACCCCGATCGAGGTCGACCTCGAGGCCCGCACCGTGACCTGCGACACCGTCACCGTGCCCTTCGTCATCGACGACTACACCCGCTGGCGGCTCATGGAGGGTCTGGACGACATCGGGCTGACCCTCCAGGACGAGGAGTCGATCACCGCCTACGAGGCCCGCCGGCCCGCGTTCAAGCCCACCACGCTGCCCGCCCGCACCTAGAGACCGCGCCCCGTTCCCGGCCCGGCGGAGCCCTCCACGGCCCGCCGGGCCGCGCGCTGTCCCGGACACGCACGACCCCTCCCTGCGCGAGGCGCCTCTCCGGGGAACCTACACTGTACGGGTGCCGCTCCCGCTCGGGGGGTGGCCCGCCAACTGCAGATCGGAAGTTCATGAGCAGCGCACTGCACATCACGGGCGGAGTTCCCCTGTCCGGCCAGGTCACCGTGCGAGGTGCCAAGAATCTCGTCCCCAAGGCCATGGTGGCCGCCCTCCTGGGGTCCACGCCGTCCGTCCTGGCGAACGTGCCGGAGATCAAGGACGTCCAGGTCGTCACCAACCTGCTGTCCCTGCACGGGGTCGAGGTGGGGCGCGAGGACGGCCGGCTCTCGCTGGACCCGTCCAACGTCACCACGGCCCGGCACGCGGACATCGACGCGCACGCGGGGGACTCCCGCATCCCGATCCTGCTGTGCGGGCCCCTCCTGCACGCCATCGGGGAGGCGTTCATCCCCGACCTCGGCGGCTGCAAGATCGGCGACCGGCCCATCAACTACCACCTCGACGTGCTGCGCCACTTCGGGGCCCGGGTCGAGAAGCTCGAGTCGGGGATCCGGATGAGCGCCCCCCACGGGCTGCGCGGCGCCAAGGTCGAGCTGCCCTACCCCTCGGTCGGCGCCACCGAGCAGGTGCTGCTCACCGCGACCCGCGCCGACGGCCACACCGAGCTGCGCGGCGCGGCGACCGAGCCCGAGATCATGGACCTCATCGCGATCCTGCAGAAGATGGGCGCCATCATCACGGTGCAGACCGACCGGGTGATCCGGATCGAGGGCGTCCCCGAGCTCACCGGCTACCGCCACCGGGCCATGCCCGACCGGATCGAGGCCGCCTCCTGGGGTTCGGCCGCGCTCGCCACCGGCGGCGACATCTTCGTGGCCGGGGCCCGGCAGGCCGACATGATGACCTTCCTCAACACCTTCCGCAAGATCGGCGGCGGCCTCGACATCACCGAGGACGGGATCCGCTTCTACCACCCCGGCGGGGACCTCAACCCGCTCATCGTGGAGACCGACGTCCACCCCGGCTTCATGACCGACTGGCAGCAGCCGCTCGTGGTCGCACTCACCCAGGCCAAGGGCGTGTCCATCGTCCACGAGACCGTCTACGAGAACCGATTCGGCTTCACCGGCGCCCTCAACCGGATGGGGGCCACGATCCAGCTGCACCGCGAGTGCCTGGGCTCCGTGCCGTGCCGGTTCGGGCAGCGCAACTTCGTCCACTCGGCCGTGATCTCCGGGCCCACCCCGCTGCGGGCCGCCGAGATCAACATCCCCGACCTGCGCGGGGGCTTCTCCCACCTGATCGCCGCGATGGCCGCCGACGGGGTCTCCCACGTGACGGGCGTCGAGCTCATCAAGCGCGGCTATGAGCACTTCACCGACAAGCTGTCGGGGCTCGGCGCGTCCTTCGAGCTCGACGGCGAGTGAGCCGGGCCCGTCGATGAGCCGCACCTCGAACCGCCGCCTCTTCCGGGTGCTGGCGGGAATCGTCAAGCCGGCCTACCGGCTGGTGGCGCGGCTGCGCTGGACCGGGGCGGAGCACCTGCCCGCCGAGGGCGGGTTCATCGTGGTGCCCAACCACCTCACCGAGCTCGACCCGCTCACGGTGGCGATCACGCTCTACGACAACGGGATCATGCCCCGGTTCCTCGCCAAGGAGTCGCTGTTCCGTGCCCCCGTGGTCGGCCCGGCGCTGCGGGCCACCGGGCAGGTCCCCGTCCTGCGCGGCACCCCGGACGCCGCGGCCGCGCTCACGGCCGCCCGCGCGGAGCTGGACTCCGGCGGTGCGGTGGTGATCTACCCCGAGGGGACCCTCACCCGCGACCCCGAGGAGTGGCCGATGAGCGGGCACACGGGCGCCGCCCGGCTGGCGCTGGCCACCGGCGTCCCGGTGATCCCGCTGGCGCACTGGGGCGACCAGGAGATCCTCGGCGGGGCGCCCGCCGGGGGACGGCGCCCCGTCAGCCTGGTCCCGCGCAAGCACGTGCGGGTGCGGATCGGCCCGCCCGTGGACCTCACCCCGTGGCGCGACGACGTCCCGGACCTGACGCACCCCGTGGGGCGGGACGCCGCCCGGCTGGAGGACGCCACCGACGCGATCATGCGGGCCGTGACCCGCGAGCTCGCGGCGCTGCGCGGGACCGAGGCCCCGCCCGCCCTCTGGGACCGCCGCCGAGGAGGCCGCCTGTGACCCCGTCCACCGGCCCGGCCCCGGCCGGCCCGCCCCGGCCCGGTCCCGCCCCGTCCGGCACCGCCCGGCCCGGCACCCCCGCGGGGCCCCGGAAGATCGCAGTGCTCGGCGCCGGGTCCTGGGGCACCACCTTCGCCAAGGTCCTCGCCGACAGCGCCCGGGCCGCCGCGCACGCCCGGCACGAGCCCCCGGCCCGCACCGTCGTGCTCTGGGGGCGCGACGCGGACGCCATGGGCCACGTGGCCCGCACCCGCGTGAACGACCGCTACGTGCCCGGCATCCGGCTGCCCGGGCTGCTCGAGGCCACCGGCGACCTCGCCGCCGCCGTGCACGGGGCCGACCTCGTGGTGCTCGCGGTGCCCGCCCAGGCGCTGCGCGCGCAGCTGGCCGCCGCGGCCCCGCACCTCGACCCGGAGGCGGTGCTGCTGTCCCTGGCCAAGGGACTCGAGCGGGACTCCGGGCTGCGGATGAGCGAGGTCGTCGCCGAGGAGCTCGGGCGGGACACGGACCGGGACGCCGAGCACTGGCGGGAGCGCACCTGCGTGCTCTCCGGGCCGAACCTGGCCATGGAGATCGCCGAGGAGCAGCCCACCGCCTCCGTCGTCGCGGCCCCCACCACGGAGCTGGCCACCTGGGTGGCGCACGCCTGCCGGACCCGCTACTTCCGCCCCTACACCAACACCGACGTGGTGGGCACCGAGATCGGCGGGGTGGTCAAGAACGTCATCGCCCTGTCCGTGGGCATCGCCGACGGCCGGCACTTCGGGGAGAACTCGAAGGCGTCCATCATCACCCGCGGGCTGGCCGAGACCACCCGCCTCGCCCTCGCCCTGGGTGGCCGGCTCGAGACGCTCTCCGGCCTGGCCGGGATGGGCGACCTCGTGGCGACCTGCTCGTCGCCGCTGTCCCGCAACCGCACGGCAGGCCGGCTCCTGGGACTCGGCGCCACCCTCGCCGAGGTGCAGGAGGAGATGACCCAGACGGCCGAGGGGATCAAGTCCGCCCCGGCCGTGCTGGCCCTCGCCCGCCGGCACGGCGTGGACATGCCCATCACCGAGGCCGTCGTGGCCATCCTGCGCGAGGACCTCACCGTCGACGACTTGGCCCCGCTGCTGCTGGGCCGCGAGATCAAATCCGAAGGGACCACCCCATGACCCCCCGCCCCTGCGTCGCCGTGCTCTTCGGCGGACGCTCCAGCGAGCACTCCATCTCCCTCATCACCGCCCGCGGCGTGCTGCGCGCCATCGACCGGGAGAAGTGGGACGTGGTGACGGTGGGGATCGCCACCTCCGGCGAGTGGTTCCTCTGCCCGCAGGAGGAGCTGGAGCGGCTGCTGGACGAGAACCCCATCGCCGAGCTGCCGGTGGGCGAGGACCTCGTGAGCCTGCCGCTGAAGGTCGGGGAGAACGAGCTGATCGTCCGGCAGGCCGGGTCCGGCGGCGAGACGGTGACCCGCGACCGCCACATCGACGTGGTCCTGCCGCTGCTGCACGGGCCCTTCGGCGAGGACGGCACCCTGCAGGGGCTCCTCGAGCTCGCGGACCTGCGCTACGTCGGCTGCGGGGTGACCGCCTCCGCGGTGGGCATGGACAAGCACTTCATGAAGCTGGCCTTCGAGGCGGCCGGCATGGAGGTGGGCCCCTACACCGTGGTCACCGACCGCCAGTGGGCCCTCGACCCGGCCGGCGTGCGGGAGCGGATCGCCGGGCTGGGCTTCCCCGTGTTCGTGAAGCCGGCCCGGGCGGGCTCCTCCTTCGGGATCACCAAGGTGGACCGGCCCGAGCAGCTGGACGCGGCGATCGAGACCGCCCGCGAGCACGACCGCAAGCTCGTGGTCGAGGCCGGCATCGTGGGGCGGGAGATCGAGTGCGCCGTGCTCCAGGGCCGCGGCACGGACCCGGCCCGCACCTCGATGCCCGGGGAGATCGAGATCGTCGACGAGCACGCCTTCTACGACTTCGAGGCCAAGTACGTCTCCCAGGCGTCCGCGAGGCTCAGCTGCCCCGCGGACCTGCCACAGGAGGCGACCGACGCGATCCGCTCCGGGGCCGTCACCGCCTTCGAGGCGCTCGACGGCGAGGGCCTGTGCCGCGCCGACTTCTTCTACACCCCGGACGGCCGGGTCGTCATCAACGAGGTCAACACCATGCCCGGGTTCACCCCGATCTCCATGTACCCGCGGATGTGGGCGGCGTCCGGGCTGGACTACGCCCGGCTGATCGACGAGCTGCTCGGCCTGGCCATGGAGCGTCCGGTCGGCCTGCGCTGACCTCCCGGACCCGGCCGTCCCCCCGGGGCCGGCCTAGTCCTCCGGGGCCGGGGAGGCGGTCACCACCACGTTCTTGCCGACCGCGTCGCGCGTGTAGCAGCTGATCAGCACGATGCGGTGGGGCACGACCCGCCAGATGTCGCTGTCCCGGAGGGTGTCCTTCTCGTAGGTCGTGACGGAGTCGACCACGTAGTCGAGCCGCCCGTCGACCGTCTCCACCTCGAGCGTCTCCCCGACCAGGGCCGGGTCGCTGAGCTTGTTGAACGGCAGCGCGATCCGGTCGTAGCTGTGCCCGGCGATGTAGGTGGTGTTCTGCGAGCCCGCACCGGGCATCCCGTAGGGGGTGAGCCAGTAGCCGCTGTAGGTCTGCGGGGGCACCAGGGAGGCCTCCGCGAGCTGGTCCTCCGTGGGGTTGTAGGGCAGGACGTCCGCCTCGAAGCCCACGGCGTCGATGCTCAGGCGCAGCGGCGACGCCGCGCGCGGGGTGTGGCCGAAGAGCTCCTGGGCGAGGAACCACTGGTTCATCAGCGCCACCCAGAGCACGGCGGCGCAGAGCGTCACCACGGCCGCCCGGCGCGCCCACGGGTCCGTGCGGGACGTCGTGGCCGGGCGCGGCGGCGCCGGCAGGGTGTTCGTGCCCATGCTGTCCTGTTCTGCGTGGTCCGGGCCGCGGTGGCCCGGACAGCTCGTCCTCGCGCGGGGATCGGTCCGGCCGCCGCCGCACCGGCGCCGCCGGCGAGCGGCGCCGGTGGGGCGGCCGGCTCAGCCGCGGGTGCGCCCGACCCGGCGGGCCCGGAGCGCCAGCGCCCCGGGCAGGGCCACCGCCGCCGCCAGCAGCGCGGTCAGCACGCCGGCACCGGCCGGCTGCTCCAGGGGCGCCGCCGTGAGGAAGGTGTCCACGTTCAGACCGGTGTTCTCGACCCCGCCGGGAGCGGCCGCTCCGGCTGCGGGCGCGGCCTCCGGGGCGGCGGCCGGGGCGTCCGCGGGTCCGGGCTCCGCGGCCGGCGGTGCCACGGGCGCGGCCTCCTGCACCGCGGGCTCGGGCGCGGCCGGGGCCTCCGGGGCGGCGGCCGGGGCTTCCGCGGGCGCGGGCTCCGCGGCCGGCGGTGCGACCGGTGCGGCCTCCTGCACCACGGGAGCCTCCTGCACCACGGGAGCCGCCGGCGCGGCCGGAGCCTCCTGCACGGGTGCCGGAGCCTCCACCGCCGCCGGAGCCTCCGCGGCCGCCGGAGCCTCCACGGGTGCGGGGTCGACGGGTGCGGGAGCCTCGGCCGGGAGCTCGGCCGCCACGGCCTGCTGCGCCGCGGGTTCGGCCACGCCCGGTGGGGCGTCGGCGGCCGGTGCGTCCGCCGGGGCGGCGACGGCCGACGGGGCGCCGAGCAGCAGGCTCCCCAGCAGCACGGTCGTCGACGACCCGGCGACCACCAGTTTTCTCGTAGCGATCATGTCGATGCGTCTCCTGACAGTCCGTAGTCGGCCCGGGCCCACCCCGGGGCCGCCAGCGCGCAGCACGAGTCCCTGACCACGCCATCTCCGCACCCCCGCGCGGACACGACAGGAACCGTCGTGCTGCTCCTCGTTCGGCCCGGACGGGACGACCGCCCGTTCGACGGCGCCGGACCCCCCGACCGAAGAACCGCTGTGCCTTAACTATGTACTCCTGCACATCGTTAGCAAGGGCGAACGGCTACGTGACGGCATGAGGCGGCAGGGCCCGGGCCGCGGCCCGCGTCTCGCCGCCCTCGTGGTTACGGGGGCACCGGGGCCGGTTCCGTGCCTTTCCTCCGATGCAACCCCGCACTAGTGGGGACGCGTGTCCGCTCCGCACCGGCGTTCGCGGACGCACATGATGAGCTCCACGGGGGCCGCCCACGCCCTCCGCCGGACGCACCCGGAGGCCGTCCGGGTACGTCCGCGAGTGAGAGGCAGCCGATGAGCGCAGGAGTGCCGGGGGCGGGAGGCCCGGTGCGCGGGCACGGCCGCGCGCCCTCCGGCGGGGGAGGCCCCCGGTGAGGTGGCCCGACCTGCTCGGGTCCGCGGCGGCCAACACGCGGCGCGCCAGGATCCGCACCGCCCTGACCGTGGGCGCGGTGTTCATCGGCGCCTGCGCCCTGACACTGACCTCCGGGATGGGCACCGGCGTGAACCGCTACATCGACGACACCGTGGCCGCGTTCGGCGACGCCGACGCGCTCTACGTCCAGAAGTCCCAGCCCCTCGTCGAGCTCTCGGCCGGAGCCGGCCCGCGAGCGTACGACCCGGACACCACGCGGATCCGCACGGGCTTCGGCGTGTCCTTCGAAGGGCTCGCCCGGGAGGACGTCGACTTCCTCGAGGCGCTCGACGGCGTGGCGTCGGTCAAGCCGATGTACGCGGTCTCGCCCACCTACCTGGAGGCGGCGGACGGCAGCCGCTTCCAGCTCTCGCCGGGCATCCCGGTCGACGCCGTGGGCCTGCAGATGGTGGCCGGCGGGCCCCCGGCCGCGGGCCGCGACGAGATGGCGGTCCCGGACAGCTGGGTGGCCGACCTCGGCTACGCCTCCGCCGCGGACGCGGTCGGCGGCGAGGTGACCGTGGTCATGACCGACCTCGCGGGACGGGACGGGGCGTTCCCGGCGCGCATCTCCGGGGTGACCCAGGCGAGCCTGGCGGGGACCTCGCTGAACCCGATCCCCTCCGACTCGTTCAACGAGCGGCTCTACGCGTACCAGGTGGGCGGCGGGCCGCAGGAGGTGCCCGAGAGCTTCGCGATGGCCACGGTCACGGTCGAGGACATGGGGCGGGCCGCCGAGATCCAGTCCCGGCTGGAGGAGCGGGAGATGCTGGGCCTGACGGTGGAGGACCAGCTGGGGATGTTCCGCACGGTCATCGACGCCGTCGTGTGGATCCTCAACGCGTGCGCCGTGATCGCCCTGCTGGCCGCGGGGCTCGGGATCGTCAACACACTGCTGATGTCGGTCCAGGAGCGCACCCGGGAGATCGGGCTGATGAAGGCCATGGGGATGAGCGGGCGCACCGTCTTCGGCCTCTTCTCCCTGGAGGCCGTCCTCATCGGACTCCTCGGCGCGGTGCTCGGCGCCGCCGCGGGCGTGGCCGGCGGCTCCGCCGTGAGCGGCGCGCTGGCCGGGGGCTATCTCTCCGGGCTGCCCGGCCTGTCCCTGTTCGCCTTCGAGGCGGGGAGGGTCGCGCTGATCGTGCTGTCCGTCATGGGGATCGCGTTCCTCGCCGGCACGATCCCGGCCGTGCGGGCCGCGCGCAAGGACCCCATCGCGTCCCTGCGCCACGAGTGAGCGGCAGCGGGCGTCCCCGGGGGATCAGCTCTCGCACTCCAGGCAGTACTTCGCGCCGTCCTGCTCCCGGGCGAGCTGGCTGCGGTGGCGGACCAGGAAGCAGGACATGCAGGTGAACTCGTCCTCCTGCTCGGGCACCACCTGGATCAGCAGCTCCTCCTGGGAGAGGTCCGCGCCGGGCAGGTCGATGCCCTCCGCCGTGTCCGCGTCGTCGATGTCGATCGCCGGGCTCTGGCTCGTGGCGCTGCGCTGGGCCTGGATCACCTCGAGCGACTCGTTGGCGGGTTCGTCCTCGGGCTTGACGCGGGGCTCGTCGTAATCGGTGGCCACGGGGGATCTCCTCCTGGGGTGGTGGGGTCGGTGGGTGTCCACGCCACAACCCGGCGGGGAACGGGCCTATTCCCGCTCCGCCGCGGCCGGTGCCGGGGAAGGCCCCGATGGTAGCCCGCCCGGGGGCCCCGGGCGCAAACCGCCCGGCGCGGCCGGTACGGCCGCCTCCCCGCTGTCGTCGGCGCCGATCGTCACCGGCTTCCCCCGGGCCGGCTGCCCGGTCTGCACCGCGCGGGGGCCGGTGCCGACCGCCGGGCACCGCACCACGGTGTCGCGGTCGGTCAGCACGCCCCGGAGCCGGTCGTCCTCCCCGCGGGCGGGCAGCGCTGCGGTCCGTGCGGACGGTTCCCGGCGGTGCCGGGGCACCCACGACCGTGGGCCCGGCCACCCGGGGGAACCGTCGCCCCGGCCCGCCCGTCACACCCCGCCGCGTGGCCCCGGCGTCCGCCGGGGCCACGCATCGCCGGGACCGGCGCGCCGGGTGCCGGCGGGGTCACAGGCCGTCGGCGGCGTCCTGGAGGTCGAGGCACCGGCGGTCGGCGGGGATCTGCTCGACCGCGGAGCCCAGCTCCACGAGCAGCGTGGAGGAGGCCACGGCGCTGCCGTCGAAGACCACCTCCACCGCGGGGTCCCGGCCGTACGTGGTGGCGGTCCACGCGTCCGCGTCCTCCCCGTCCCCGGCGCCCTGACGGATCAGCCAGTCGACGTCGTTCACGGAGGAGCACGGGTCCGTGGTGGGGCCGGGGGGCGTCACCCCGCAGCGGACGACCACCGCCGTGGGCTCGCCGTAGGCCGTGGTGGCCTGGCTGGTGGTCTCCCGCTGCGCGTGCTCGCCGATGGTCTCCGGCATGGCGAGCATCGCCGGGGCGCACCCGGGGTCGGCGGCGTTCTCGGCGGGGTCCACGGTCACGGCCGGGGTGCAGCCGGTGAGGACCGCGGCCAGGGCGCCCGCCGCCAGCAGGGCGCGGACGGGACGGGACGGGGGGAGCTGGGGCATGCCCCCAGCGTAATCCGTGGCCGGTGCCGGTCCCGCGTCCGGGCCCCTCGTTAGGATGAGCGCCATGAGCCGACCCCCAGCGGACCCCCCTGCCCCCCTCGCGCCCGCCGCACCGGAGCCGACGGTGGGGGAGCTCTCGGAGGCGGAGCTGCTGGCGCGGGTGCTGCCGCTGCTCTCCCGGCCCGCCGCGCAGGTGCTGCTCGGCCCCGGGGACGACTGCGCCGTGGTCGCTGCCCCGGACGGCCGGTACGTGATCACCACGGACACCCAGGTCCAGGACCAGGACTTCCGCCTGGCCTGGCCCAGCGGCGTGCGCACCAGCGGCTACGACACCGGGGTCAAGTGCGCCGCGCAGAACCTCGCGGACGTGGCCGCGATGGGCGCCGTGCCCTCGGCCCTCGTCGTCTCGCTCACCCTGCCCCCGCAGACCCCCGTGTCCTGGCCCGAGGACTTCGCCCGCGGCCTCGCCGCCGGGTGCGAGGCCATGGGGGCGCAGCGCTGCGCCGTGGTCGGCGGGGACCTCGGGGCCGGGCGGGAGCTGTCCGTCACGGCGACCGTGACCGGCGACCTCGAGGGCCGGGAGCCGGTGCGCCGGGCCGGGGCCCGGGAGGGCGGGGTGCTGGCCCTGGCGGGCACGACCGGCCGCGCGGCCGCCGGGGTGGCCCTGCTGGAGGACCCCCGGTACCGCCCCGGGCAGGACGAGGTCCTGGACGAGCTCGCGGCGGCGCAGCTGCGCCCGTGCGCCCCGGTGCCCGCCGGTCCGGCCGCCGCCCGCGCCGGCGCCACGGCGATGATCGACCTCTCCGACGGCCTGCTCCGTGACGCCGGGCGGGTCGCGGCCGCCAGCGCCGTGGTGGTCGACCTCGACGGCGCGGCCGTGGCCGCCCTCGCCGGACCCCTCGAGCCGGCCGCCCGGCTGCTCGGGGCGGACCCCCGCGACTGGGTCCTCACCGGCGGGGAGGACCACGGGCTGCTGGCGGTCTTTCCACAGGGCGCCCCCCTGCCCGGGGACTTCCGTGCGATAGGCTCGTGTGCGCCCGCGCCCCCGGGGCACGACGGCACCCGCCCCCGGGTGCTGCTCGACGGACGAGCGCCGCTCCTCGCCCTCGGGCACCCGGTCGGTGAAGGATGGGATCACTTTGAACCATAGGATCGGATCGAACGCGGCCGTGATGCGGCGGTGGCTCGACCTGGCCCACCGCGACCTCGTGCGGCACAGCCCCGTGCTCAACGCCCTCAACGTCTTCCCGGTCGCCGACTCGGACACCGGGACCAACCTGGCCGCCACCGTGCGCGCCGCGGCCGAGGCCGCCGGCGTGCTGGAGACCGGGGACGTGGGGGAGCTGCTCGCCCTGGCCGGGCAGGCCGCCCTGGAGGAGGCCCGCGGCAACTCCGGCACCCTCTTCTCCGTGTTCCTCACGGCGGTCGGCCAGTCCCTCGAGGGGCAGACCCGGATGAGCGCCGAGTCCGTGCGCGTGGCCCTGCACGCGGGCCACGTGCGGGCCTGGAGCGTGCTCTCGGACCCGGTCGGCGGCACCATGCTCTCGGTGCTGGAGGCGGCCGCGGCCGTCCCGGTCCCGCAGGACGTGGGGGACGGGTCGAACCAGCAGCTGAAGGACTTCCTGGGCCGGGTGAGCGAGGCCGCCCGCGCCGCCGTCCTGGCCACCCCCGACCAGCTCGAGATCCTACGCGAGACCGGCACGGTGGACGCCGGGGCGCTGGGCATGCTCGTCATCCTCGACGCGCTGGCCCGCACGGTGGGCGGTGACGACGCCGGGCGCGAGGCCGCCCTCGACCGGCTGATCGACGACGCCGCCGCCCGGGCCGCGGGCGTCCACGCCGCCCCGCACGCCGTGCACGGCGGCGTGGAGGTCATGTGCACCGTGGAGCTGTCCCCGCTGGACGCCGCGGAGCTGCGGCACGAGCTCAGCGAGGTGGGCAGCAGCGTGATCATGAGCGCGGTCTCCGAGACCGGGGACGGCTACCGGTGGCGCGTGCACGTGCACGTCGGGCGCACCGAAGAGGCGCTCGCGGTGATCGGCGCCCGGGGCGAGGCCGTCAACCTCACGGTCACCTCGCTCTCGGAGGCGGACGGATGAGGCGCGCCTGAGATGGCCCGCTCCCGTCCCGGCGGGGCGTTCCCCGCCCCGGTCCCCGAGCTCGACCAGCCGCTCGCGCGCCTGCTGGGCCGCGCCACCGCCGACCAGCTGACGCGCCAGCTCTCCGTGAGCACGATCGGGCAGCTGCTCGACCACTTCCCCCGCCGGTACATGCCCCGGGGCGAGCTCACCCCCTTCTCGGAGCTGCGCATCGACCAGCAGGTCACCATCGTGGCCGAGGTCGTCTCCGCCTCCACCCGCCAGATGCGCTCGCGCCGCGGGTCGATCACGGACGTGGTGATCACCGACCGCGTCTCCTCGGACCCCCGGCTGCTGTTCGAGGACGGGGAGGACCCCGCCCCGGGCCGGACCATGCGGCTGAGCTTCTTCAACGCCTGGACCGCGGCCCGGGACCTCCCCCCGGGCACGCACGCCCTGTTCTCCGGGAAGGTCGGGCTGTACAACGGCGCCGTGACCATGACCAACCCGCACTACGCGATCCTCGACCCGGACGCCCCGGAGGCGGGGGAGAGCGCGGAGGAGCGGGCCGGGCGGCCCATCCCCATCTACCCGGCCACCGCCAAGCTGACCACGGACAAGATCGCCCGCACCGTGCACTCCCTGCTGCCGGTCGTCGACTTCGCGGCGGTCCCGGACCCCCTGCCGGAGGACATCCGCGAGCGGGAGCGGCTCATGGGCCTGGAGGAGGCGTACTGGCAGGTGCACCGGCCCCGGGACACGCGGGCCCACGGCGAGGCCCGCCGCCGCTTCCGCTACCAGGAGGCCTTCCTGCTCCAGTGCGCGCTCGCCCGCCGCCGGGCCGAGCTCGCGGCCCACCCGACCACCGCCCGCCCCGGCACCCCCGGCGGCCTGCTGGCGAGGTTCGACGCGGCCCTGCCCTTCGAGCTCACCGCCGGCCAGCGGGCCGTGGGGGAGGAGCTCGCGGCGGAGCTCGCCGGGACCCACCCCATGAACCGGCTGCTGCAGGGCGACGTGGGCGCCGGCAAGACGCTCGTGGCGCTGCGCGCGATGCTCCAGGTCGTCGACTCGGGCGCCCAGGCCGCGCTCCTCGCGCCCACCGAGGTCCTCGCCGGGCAGCACCACGGCTCCGTGCTGCGCTCCCTCGGCCCCCTCGCCCAGGGCGGGCAGCTGGGCGGGGACCCCGACGGCACCCAGGTCGTGCTGCTCACCGGGTCCATGGGCGCGGCGGCGCGCAAGCGCGCCTTGCTGCAGATCGCCTCCGGGGAGGCCGGGATCGTCATCGGCACCCACGCCCTGCTCTCCGAGGTCGTGCAGTTCGCCGACCTCGGGCTCGTCGTGGTGGACGAGCAGCACCGCTTCGGCGTGGAGCAGCGCGACCGGCTGCGGGACAAGGCCGGCCGCCCCCCGCACCTGCTCGTGATGACCGCGACCCCCATCCCGCGGACCGTGGCCATGACCGTCTTCGGCGACCTCGACGTCTCCGTGCTGGACCAGCTGCCGGCCGGGCGGCAGCCCATCGCGACCCACACGGTGGGGCTCCTGGAGCACCCCGCCTGGGAGCAGCGCCTGTGGCGCCGCGCTCGCGAGGAGGTCGACGCGGGCCGGCAGGTCTACGTGGTCGCGCCCAAGATCGGGGACGACGACGAGGCCCCGCCGGCCGGCTCCCTGGCCGAGTCCGCCCGCGCCGCCGCCGCCGAGGACGAGGAGGCCGAGGCGCCGATGGCCTCCGTGGCCTGGCTGGCCGAGCTGATCGCCCGCCAGCCCGTCCTGGCCGGCGTGCGCGCCGAGGTGCTGCACGGCCGGCTCGACCCCGTGCGCAAGGCCCGGCTCATGGAGGACTTCTCCTCCGGGGCGGTGCAGCTGCTGGTGTGCACCACCGTGGTGGAGGTCGGGGTGGACGTCCCGAACGCCACGCTGATGATCATCGTGGACGCCGACCGGTTCGGCATCTCCCAGCTGCACCAGCTGCGCGGCCGGATCGGGCGCGGCGGGCACGCCGGGACCTGCCTGCTGGTCACCCGGCGCCCGGCCGAGCACCCCTCCCGGGAGCGCATCGAGGTCGTGGCCGGCTCCACTGACGGCTTCGCGCTGGCCCGTGCCGACCTGGAGCTGCGCCGCGAGGGGGACATCCTGGGCGCGGCGCAGTCCGGCGGGCGGTCCACGCTGCGGCTGCTGCGTGCGCTCGACGACGCCGAGCTGATCGAGCGCGCCCGCCGGGACGCCGTCGCCCTCCTCGGCGAGGACCCCGGGCTCGCCGGGCACCCCGAGCTCGCCGAGGCCATCGAACGCTACCTCGACCCGGACGCCGAGGCGTTCCTGGACCGGGGCTGAGCCCGGTGCGGCCGAGGACGGGAGGAGTCCGACCATGAGCAGGATCATCGCCGGCGCCGCCGGGGGGCTGCGCCTGCGCTCCGTGCCGGGCCAGGGCACCCGCCCCACGACCGACCGGGTCAAGGAGTCGCTCTTCGCCCGCCTCGAGGCCTGGGGCATGCTGCACGAGGCCCGGGTCCTGGACCTGTTCGCCGGGTCCGGGGCGCTGGGCTGCGAGGCCGCGAGCCGGGGCGCGGCGGCGGTCACCCTGGTGGAGCGCCACCCGCCCGCCGTGCGCGTGTGCCGGGGCAACGCGGCGGTGGTGCACCGGGCGCTGGGCCGCGAGGACGTGGTCGCGGTCCGCCAGAGCGCCGTCGCCGCCTACCTGGCCGATCCCGCGGAAGGCCCCTGGGACCTGGTGCTGGCCGACCCGCCCTATCCGCTGGGGGAGCGCGAGCTGACCGCCGTGCTGGCGGCGCTGGTGGGCCGGCTGGGCGAGGGCGGGGTGGTCGTGGTCGAGCGCTCCGCGCGCTCGCCCGAGCCGCAGTGGCCGTCCGGGCTGCGCCGCTTCGAGCAGGCCCGGCACGGGGAGACCACCATGTGGTTCGCCGAGACGGCGCTCACATCCGCGCCGCCGCCCGGCGCGCCGCGCTGAGCGGGTGCGCCGCTGCGCGCCCCGGCCCTGACAAGATGCGACAGGCAGCGATGCGACAGGCAACAACGAGCACGGGCCCGGCGGCCCGGGAGAGACGGAGGACGTCCATGAAGATCACGGTTCTGGGCACGGGCTACCTGGGGGCCACGCACGCCGCGTCGATGGCGGAGATGGGCTTCGAGGTCCTGGGCGTGGACGTGGACCCCGCGAAGGTCGACGCCCTGTCCCGCGGGGAGCTGCCCTTCCACGAACCAGGCCTGGGGGAGCTGCTGCGCAAGCACGTGGACACCGGGCGCCTGCGCTTCACCACCAGCTACGAGGAGGCCGGGGCCTTCGGCGACGTGCACTTCGTGGGCGTCGGCACGCCCCAGCGCGCCGGGTCCTTCGCGGCGGACATGCGCTACGTGGACGCCGCCGTCGGCTCGATCGCCGCGGCCGCCACGAAGGACTGCGTGATCGCGGGCAAGTCCACGGTCCCCGTCGGCTCGGCCCGGCGGCTGGCCGACCTCGCCCGCGCCTCGGCCCGCGACGGGGTGGACGTGTCCCTGGTCTGGAACCCGGAGTTCCTGCGCGAGGGCTACGCCGTGGAGGACACCCTGACCCCGGACCGGATGGTGCTGGGCGCGGAGGACGCGGCCGCGGAGGCCGTGCTGCGCCGGGTCTACGCCCGCCAGCTGGAGGCGGGCGTGCCGCTGATCGTCACCGACTTCGAGACGGCGGAGCTGGTGAAGGTCGCCGCCAACGCGTTCCTGGCCACCAAGATCTCCTTCATCAACGCCCTCTCCGAGCTCACCGAGGCGGTCGGCGGGGACATCCGCACCCTCGCGGACGCGATCGGGCTCGACGAGCGGATCGGGCGGAAGTTCCTCAACGCCGGGGTGGGCTTCGGCGGCGGCTGCCTGCCCAAGGACATCCGGGCCCTGCGGGCGCGGGCCGCGGAGCTGGGCGTGGAGCAGTCGGTGCGCTTCCTGGCGGAGGTCGACGACATCAACGTCCGCCGCCGCGGGCACACCGTGGACACCGTCACCCAGATGCTCGGCGGCTCCGTGGTGGGCAAGCAGGTGGCCGTGCTCGGGGCGGCCTTCAAGCCCGACTCCGACGACGTGCGCGACTCCCCGGCCCTGGACATCGCCGCCCGGCTGCACTCGATCGGCGCCGAGGTCGCCGTCTACGACCCCGAGGCCAACGCCAACGCCGCCCAGCGCTATCCGCGCCTGGACTACGTGGACTCCCTCGAGGCCGCCGTCACCGGCGCGGAGGTCGTGCTGCTGCTGACCGAGTGGGCCGAGTTCAAGGCGATGACCCCGGAGCAGCTGGCCCCGCTCGTGGCCGTGCCGCAGATCCTGGACGGGCGCAACGTGCTCGACCCCGAGCGCTGGTCCGCCGCCGGCTTCACCTACCGGGCGCTGGGCCGCCGGGCCACGGTCTGAGCGCACCGGTCCGAGCGCACCGGTCCGAGCGCACCGGGGGCGCCCGCCGCGGCGACGGCCGCCGCTGCCGGGGCAGCGGCGGCCGTCGGCGCGGACGGGACTCAGTCCCCGTACTTCTCGAAGATCAGGTCGTCCGTGTTCTTGTCCAGCTGCATGGAGCTGCTGTGCTGGATGAGCCGCGCCACGGTGCTGGCCTCGCTCTCGGGGACGACGAGCAGGTACTCCTCCACCCCGTCGTCGAGGGTCAGCTCGAACGTGTAGGAGCCGGCGTCGCCGTCCCCCTGCCTGCTGCGGATCACGTCGACGCTGGTGACGCGCCGGATGTTCTTGCCCTGGCCTGATGGCATGGTTCCCCCTTCGGACACACTGTGCGGGGAGGGCCGGTCGCCGCGGCCGCGCGTGCCGGTCCCCCTGACGACGGCGGCCGTCGGCGGGCCGCCGGCCCGGGCCCGGACCGCTCCACCGGGCTCGCGGGTGCCCACCACGGTAGCCACCCGGCACGGCCGCGCCAAGGGTGCCGCCCGTGTGTGACGGGCGCCGCGCGGGTCAGCCGGCCAGCCGCCGCGCCGCCTGCTCCAGGACGTCCCGGCGCTTGCCGAAGGAGAAGCGCATCCAGGCGGCGTACCGGTCCCGGTGCGCCGCCGAGGCGAGGGCCGGCACCGGCACGCCCACCACGCCGGAGCGCTCGGCCAGCACGGGCGCCAGGGCGGTGGCGTCCCCGACGCCGTGGCGCTCGCACAGTACGCCCACGTCGGCCACGACGAAGAACGTGCCCTGCGGCTCGCAGGGTGCGGCGCCCGCGGCGGCCAGCCCCTGCACGAGCACGTCGCGGCGGAGCCGGAAGTCCTCGGCCAGACCCGCGTAGAAGGCGTCCGGCAGGCGCAGGGCCGCCGCGGCCCCGAGCTGCAGGGGGGTGGCCGCGCTGTGCGTGAAGTACGCCTTGGTGGCCCGCACCGCCCCGACGAGGTGCTCGGGCCCGCTCACCCAGCCCACGCGCCAGCCCGTGGCGGAGAACGTCTTGCCCACCGAGGAGACGGTGAGGGTCCGCTCGAAGGCCCCCGGCAGGGCCGCCAGGGGGCGGTGGGCGCCGCCGTAGCGCAGGTGCTCGTAGACCTCGTCGGTCACCACCACGCAGTCGTGCTCCTGGGCCAGCTCGACCACCCGGGACAGGGCGGCGTCGTCGAACACGGTGCCCGTGGGGTTGTGCGGGTCGTTGAGGACCACCATGCGGGTGCGGGGCCCGAAGGCCGCGGCGAGCCGGTCCAGGTCGGGGGAGAAGCGCGGGGGCTCCAGCGGGACCGTGACCAGCCGCGCGCCCGCGAACTCCACCACCGCGCCGTAGAGGTCGTAGTGCGGCTCGAAGGTGACGACCTCGTCGCCGGGGCGCAGGAACGCGAGCAGGCTCGCGGCCAGCCCCTCGGAGGCGCCGACGGTCACGACGACGCCGGAGGCCGGGTCCGGCTCGAGCCCGTAGAAGCGGCGCTGGTGCTCGGCGACGGCCTCCCGCAGCTGCGGCACCCCCGCCACCGGGGAGTACTGGTTGCCGCCGCCGCGCAGGGCGGCGGCGGCGGCGTCGAGCATCTCCGGCGGCCCGTCGACGTCCGGGAAGCCCTGGCCCAGGTTGATCGCCCCCGTGCGGGCGGCCAGCCGGGACATCTCCTCGAACACCGTCCCGGTGAGCTCCCCGGCGCCGGTCAGCAGTCCCCCTCCGTGGGCCATGCGCTCCCAGGGGGCGCGGGACGTGCGGGCGGCGGCGGTGGCATCCATGGCCGCCAGTCTAGGGTCCCGGGGCAGGGTGCCTAGGATGGGGCCCATGCACCGAGCGATCTGCCCCGGCTCCTTCGACCCCATCCACAACGGCCACGTGGAGGTCGTGGCGCGCGCCGCGGCGCTCTTCGACGAGGTGGTGGTCGCGGTGTCCACGAACCCGCACAAGCGCCACCGCTTCGGTCCCGAGCAGCGGCTGGCGCTGGCGGAGGAGAGCCTCGCGGGGATCGCCGGCGTCGTCGTCGAGCCCATGGGCGCGGGCCTGCTCGCGGACTACGCGGCGCAGCGGGGCGCGGTGGCGCTGGTCAAGGGGCTGCGCTCCGGGGAGGACTACGCGTACGAGGTGCCGATGGCCACGATGAACCGCGACCTCACGCGGGTCGAGACGGTGTTCCTGCCGGGGGACCCGCGGTTCCTGCACCTGTCCTCGACCCTCGTCAAGGAGGTCCAGGGCCTCGGCGGGGACGTCTCCGGCTTCGTGCCCGCGCCCGTGCTGCGCGCCCTGCAGGCCTGAGCCCGCCGCGCTCCTCCGGGACCGGCGGGGCGCGTCCCGTTTGAGAACCGGCGGCGGGGCACGCTACCATGGCCTGTCGGCCAGAATTTCACCAGGAGATCGTCATCAGTCGCGAGAACAGTTCGCCCCTCATCATCGATGTCAGGGACCTCGAGCACCGCCCGGGGACGATGCGACGACTGGAGAAGACGGTGCCCGCGCCGAAGGACTTCGGCAACGCACTGATCGGCGCCCCGGAGGGCTCGGACATCGAGCTGGACCTCCGGCTGGAGTCCGTCCACGACGGGATCCTGGTGTCCGGCACGGCCGCCGTGGACATCCACGGCGAGTGCAGCCGCTGCCTCGACCCGATCGACTACGATCTGGACGTCGACGTGCAGGAGCTGTACCTCTTCGACGCCGCCACCACCGGTGGGGAGGACGTCGAGGACGACCAGATGTATGACGTTCGGGACGAGACGATCGACCTCGAACCCATGCTTCGGGACGCAGTGATCACTCAGCTGCCGTTCCAACCGGTGTGCCGGGAGGACTGCCAGGGGTTGTGCGCCCAGTGCGGCGCGCGCCTGGAGGACGACCCGGGACACCACCACGAGGTGCTCGATCCTCGCTGGAGCGCCCTGTCGGGCCTGCTCGAGCAGGACACCTCGGAGAAGACGACCGATACGAGAGAAGAGAGATAGCCGTGGCTGTTCCCAAGCGGAAGATGTCCCGTGCCAACACCCGTGCACGCCGTTCCCAGTGGAAGGCGACCGCGCCGAAGCTGGTCAAGACCGTCGAGAACGGCAAGGTCACCTACAGCCTGCCGCACCAGGCCAAGGTCGTGACCGACTCCGCGGGGACCGCGCTGTTCCTGGAGTACAAGGGCCGCAAGGTGGCCGACGCCTGACCACGGTGAGCACCACCGCCGACCCTCAGGTCCTGCTGGAGCGTCTCGGCGTCGACATCGACGCCGAGACGCTCCGTCTTGCGCTGACCCACCGCTCCTACGCCTATGAGCACGAGGGACAGGGCCACAACGAACGGCTCGAGTTCCTCGGGGACTCCGTGCTGGGCCTGGCGGTCACCGACGAGATCTTCCACCGCTACCCCGACGACTCCGAGGGCAACCTCGCGAAGATCCGCGCGGCCGTGGTGAGCACCCGCACCCTCGCCGACCTCGCGCGCTCCCTCGACGTGGGCGCGCACATCCGGTTGGGCAAGGGCGAGGTGCGGACCCGCGGCCACGAGAAGGCCTCGATCCTCGCCGACACCATGGAGGCGCTGATCGGCGCCGTCTACGTGTGCTCGGGGCTGGAGGCCGCCCGCGACTTCGTGCTGCGCCTGGTCGTGCCGCTGCTCGAGGACGGCTTCGTGATGACCGAGGGGCGCGACTGGAAGACCGAGATCCAGGAGCTCGCCGCGGCCCGGGGGCTGGGCCCCGTCCGCTACGCCGTGGAGGGCACCGGACCCGACCACGACCGCCGCTACGAGGCGCACCTGCTCATCGGCGGCAAGGACCACGGCACGGGCGCCGGCACCACCAAGAAGGAGGCCGAGCGCTCCGCCGCCGCGCAGGCCTACGCGGCCCTGGTGGCCCGCAGCGGTGCCTGAGTCGGGAACGCGGGGCGCCCGTGCCTGAGCTGCCCGAGGTCGAGGTCGTCCGCCGCGGCGTGGAGCGCTGGGTCGTGGGCCGCCGGATCGAGTCCGTGCAGGTCCTCGACCCGCGCTCGGTGCGCCGGCACGAGGCCGGCCCGGTCGCCTTCGCCCGCGAGCTCGAGGGCGCGGTGGTCGGCGACGCCGTGCGCCGCGGCAAGTTCCTCTGGCTGCCGCTGACCGGGCCGGACGGGGACGCGCCCCAGGAGGCCCTGCTGGTGCACCTGGGGATGAGCGGGCAGCTGCTCGTCAAGGACGCCGGGCTGCCCGCGGAGAAGCACCTCAAGGTGCGGCTTCGCCTGTCCGAGCGCCCCGGCACCCCGGCCGAGCTGCGCTTCGTGGACCAGCGGATCTTCGGCGGCATGGTCCTGGACGCGCTCGTGCCCACCGGCGACGGCGCCCCGGGCGGACGCTCGGCCACGGGCCTGCCGGCCGTGCCCACCCGCGCGGCCCACATCGCCCGCGACCCCCTGGACCCGGCCTTCGACACCGACCTCCTGCACGACCGGCTGCGCCGGCGGCGCACCGGGCTCAAGCGGGCCCTGCTGGACCAGGGCCTCGTCTCCGGGATCGGCAACATCTACGCCGACGAGGCGCTGTGGCAGGCACGCCTGCACTGGGCCCGCCCCACCGACACGCTCCGCCGCCCCGAGACGCACCGGGTGCTCGAGGCGGTCCGGGCGGTGATGGAACGGGCCCTCGCGGCCGGCGGGACGAGCTTCGACTCCCTGTACGTCAACGTCAACGGGGAGTCGGGCTACTTCGCCCGCGACCTCCACGCCTACGGCCGCGCCGGCCGGCCCTGCTCCCGGTGCGCGGAGGAGGGCCGGGCGGCGCTGATCGTGCGCGAGCAGTTCATGAACCGCTCGTCCTACCGCTGCCCGGTCTGCCAGCGCGCGCCCCGCAACGCCCGGTTCTGACCGGCCGCGGCGGGGCGCCGGCACCCGCGGTGCCGGTTCCGCGGATGCCGGTCCGGCAGATGTCGGTCCGGCGGACGTCCGGTCAGCGGGTGTCGGCCGGGGCGGTGTCGGCCGCGGTGGAGCCGGTGGCCGGCTGCGGGGCGTCGTGGGCGCCCAGCGGGTGCGTGCGGTAGTACTCGGTGAGCCGCCGCATGCCCTCCTCGACCGTCACGGCCGGCGTCCAGTCGAGCACCTCCCGGGTGGTCTGCTGGTCGAACCAGTGCGCCGTGGACAGCTGCTCGGCCAGGAACGCCGTCATGGGCGGCTCGTCGGCCCCCGGCCGCAGCGCCCAGAGCCGCTCGATGAGCGCGCCGGCGGCACGGGCCACCGTGCCCGGGACGCGGCGGGTCGGCGGCTGCACGCCCGCCGCCCGGCAGAAGCCGGAGATCAGCTCGCCCACGGTGCGCGGCTGGCCGTTCGTCACCACGAGCGCCTGCCCGTGCGACCACTCGATCCGCTCCAGCGCCCGCACGATCGCCTCGGCGGCGTTGTCGATGTACGTGGTGTCGATCAGCGCCGCGCCGTGGTCCAGCAGCGGCATCCGGCCCCGGGCGGCGCGGTCCACCACGCGCTCGACCAGCTGGGTGTCCCCGGGGCCCCACACGATGTGGGGGCGCACGGCCGTGACCCGCAGTCCCCGGCCGTCCGCCTCCAGCGCGAGCAGCTCCGCGGCGGCCTTGGACCGGGCGTAGTCGCCGCGGGCGTGCACGGGGTCGGCCGGGCGGGCCGGCTCGCCCACGATGGACACGCCCGTGTGGGCGACCGAGGGGGAGGAGACGAACACGACGTTGTCCACGCCCGCGCGCCGGGCGGTCTCCAGCAGCACGCGGGTGCCCGTGACGTTGGTCGCCACGAACTCGTCCCAGTCCCCGGCGAAGGAGACCTTCGCGGCGAGGTGGACGACGTCGTCGACGCCCTCCAGCGCGCGGGCCACGGCGTCGGGGTCGGTCACGGAGCCCAGCACCTCCTGCACACCGGGATGCTCGGCCAGGGCGGCGTGCCGGCGCTGCAGCAGCCGCACCGTCCAGTTCCGGCCGCGCAGCAGCCGGGCCACGTGCTCCCCGAGCATCCCGGAGGCGCCGGTGACGAGCACCGTGCGGCCGCGCCCCTCCAGCTCGCGGGGCCCGCGGTCCACCTCGTGGCTGCCGGTGCCGGCCGGCGGGGCGCCCTCCGTCACGGCGGCGTCGTAGGCGGGGACCTTCGCGTCGTGCGGGCCGTCCTTGCGGTGCTTGCCGTTCACGGGTTCCTGATCCTTCCTCCGGCCAGGGCGGCGTCCGCCCACCCGGCCAGCAGGGCTCGGTCGATCTTGGAGTTGTGCCGGATGTCGGTGGGGTGCTCGGGCAGCACCAGGACCGCCGCGAGGTCCATGCCGGTCGCCGCCCGCACGGCCTCGCGCACGGCGCCGGTCAGCAGGGGATCGGCGGGCCCGGGGCGCGGGGCCGGCGGAACGGTCTCCGCGACGGCCACGGGCACCTGGGCGCCGGCCGGGCCCACGCCGACCACGGCGACGCGGGCCACGCCCGGCACCGTCTGGGCGGCGTGCTCGGCGGCGACCGGGGTGCGCACGCCGTCGGCGGTCACGATCACGTGGGCCAGGCGGCCCTCCACCCACAGCCGGCCGGCGGCGTCGACGTGCCCCACGTCCCCGGTGCGGTGCCAGCCGGGCAGCTGCGTGCTCGCGTGCTCCGTGGCCCACAGGCGGTCGTAGCGGTCCTTCACGTGCGGGGCACGGGCGACGATCTCGCCGGTGGTCCCGGCCGCGGTGGTGATCTCGTCGCCGGGCACCCCGTCCGGGCCGAGGGCGGTGACGCCGAGCTCGGCCCCGTGCACGGCGGTGCCCACGCACACCCCGTTGCCGGCCCCGGCCACGGGGGAGCCCCCCGCCGCGGTGCCGTCCCGGCGCGCCTGCCGGATCGTGCCGAGCGTGACGTCGGTGAGGGGCAGCCCCTCCGTCATGCCGTAGGGCGTGTGCAGCGTCGCGGCCGGCACCAGCTCCTGGAACCGCTCCAGCAGCGCCTCCGGCAGCGGCGCCCCGGCCGAGAGCACCAGCTCCACGCGGCCCAGGGCCAGGCACCGGGCCTCGTCGAGCTCGGGGGCGGTGGCCAGGACGTTGGCGATGGCGGCCGGGGACAGGAACACCGCGGTCGCCCGGATCGCGGAGGCGGCGTCGGCCAGGGCCCGCGCCGTGAGGGTCTTCGGGGCGGTGACGTCCATGTCCGGGGTCACCGAGGTCGTGCCCATGGCCGGGCCGAGCAGGGCGAACGGCGCGAAGCCGGCCACGAGGCCGGTGCCGGCGGAGAGGCCGTAGGTGTCGCGCACGGCGTCCCGCATCGCGCCGAGCTGGCGGTGGGTGTAGACCACGCCCTTGGCCGGGCCGGTGGACCCGGAGGTGAACAGCACCACGGCGTCCGCGTCGGGATCCGGCGCGGGCAGCTCCGCCCGCGGGGCGGAGCCCAGCAGGCCGGGGACGTCGTGGGCCACGCCGAGGGCGCGCCGGGAGACCGGGTCGAGGCGCTCCAGGGAGATCCGGGTGCCCGGCCAGCCCAGCGCCCGCCCGGCGGTCAGGGCCCTGCGCACGCCCACCAGCCAGTCCGGCGCGGCGCCCTTGAGCGCCCGGGTCAGCCCCTTGGGGCCCAGCCCGGTGTCCGCCACGACGACGACGGCGCCGACGCGCAGGCACGCGTAGAGCAGCGCGGTGAGGTCCGAGCCCGGCGGGACCATGAGGTTCACCCGGTCCCCGGGGCGCACCCCGATGCCGGCCAGGCCGGCGGCGAGGCGCTCGACCCGGTCGGCCAGCTCCGCCCAGCTCAGGCTCGCCCGCACCGGGGCCGTCGTCGCCCGCGGCCCCGCGGACTCGGCGCCGGGGGCCATGTCGACCACGGCGAGGCCCGGGTCGGTGCGGCGCTGCTCGAGCTCCGCGTGGAAGGGCACGTGGGCGCCCCGCGCCGTGGCGCGGCGCTGCACGTGCAGCTCCCGCCGGGTGGGACCGGGGCCGAAGCGGTCGGCGAGCCAGGCCATCACCGGGCCGGCGATGTCCCGGGCCTCGGGCAGCAGGTGCTGGGCGCCCTCGTAGCGGTGCACGTCGGCGTGCGGCAGCCGCCGCATCAGGTCCTGCAGGTAGCGCTCCTGGAACACGGGGTCCCCGATGCCCCACAGGAGCAGGGCAGGGACGTCCATCCCGGCCACGCCGGCGGCGATCTGCTCGAAGCGCGCGTGGGAGGGGTGGTCGGCGGGCACGGGGATGTCGGCCACGAAGTGGCGGATCGCCTCGCGCCGGGCGCGCGTGGCGTACGGGGCCCGGTAGGCCGCCCGCACGTCCGCGGGCAGGGACGGCTGCGCCAGCGCCAGCGCGACGTCCAGGAAGGCCGTGGTGCGCTCGGTCAGCAGGCCGTGGGCGGCCGGGGCCAGGGCCAGGCGCAGGGAGGCGGGGATCTCCTCGGCGCCGTCGTGGTGGACGGCGGTGTTGGTGAGGACCACGCCGCGGTGCACGTCCGGGTGCTCCAGCGCCCAGCCGGAGGAGATCAGCCCGCCCCAGTCGTGGGCGAGCGTCACCACGGGCGTGCTGGCCTCGTCGAGGCCCAGCTCGGCGGTGAGGTCGGCCAGGTCGCGGACCCTGTCGTCCAGGCGGCGGACGAGTCCGGTGCGCTCGGAGAAGCCCATGTCGAGCTGGTCCACGGCCACGACCCGCCACGGGTTGGCGGGGTCGAGGCCGGCGGCCAGCACGTCGCGCCACAGGTAGGACCAGGTCGGGTTGCCGTGCACGGCGAGCACCGTGCCGCGCGGGGTCAGCCCGGCCGCCTCCAGGGACGCCGCGTTGTCCAGGAGGTGCCATCGGCGGCGGCGGCCGGGCACGGGCTCCACGGGCGCGGTGGAGGCGACGGTGACCGTGCGGGACCAGGCCGGGTCGACCCCGGGCAGCGGCACCTCCGTCATGGGCAGCCGCGCCGCGTCCGGCCCTTCGTGCTGGGGGGTCGTGGACGGTCGTCTGCGTGCCATGGGCGGGAGGGCTCCTCGTCGGGTGCGGGCGGGTGCGGGCGTGCGGGTGCGGTGGGGCGGCGCTCAGCGCCGGGGGATCACCAGTCGATCTCCATGTACGTGGCGTTGAGCCCGGAGCCCACGCCCAGCAGCAGGACCCGGTCCTCGCGCTCGAGCCGCTCGGCCTCGAGGGCGAGGGTCATGGGCAGGGCCGCGGCCGCGACGTTGCCCCAGAAGGGGAAGGTCAGCGGGAACCGCTCCGGGTCGATCCCGACGTCCTGGAACAGCTTGTTGGTGTGGGACATGGAGACCTGGTGGCCGATGTAGCGGTCCATCGCCGACCACTCCCAGCCGTCCTGGTGCGCGTCGCGCCAGGCGTCCGCGAGCAGCCCCACGCCGTGCTTGAGCAGGCCCGTGGCGTCGGTGTACATGCCGTCGAAGCCGCCGATGCACAGCCCGTGGTGCTCGGTCGCCGAGCGGGTCACGGACCCCGCGATGCGGTGGCCCTCCGGGTGCCGGTCGGCCGGGCCGACCACGGCGGCGGCGGCCCCGCAGCCGAGGGTCAGCGTGGCGAACTCGCGCACCACGTCCGCCCGGGTCACGTCCGGGCCCTGCAGCCGCTCGTACGTCTCGCGGTGCCACGGGGTCGGGTCCTCGCCGGCGACGACGACGGCGTAGTCGATCGCGCCCGAGTCGATCATCGTGGAGGCGATGGTGAGCCCGTTGACGAAGCCCAGGCAGGCGTTGGTGACGTCGAAGTTTAGCGCCGAAGGCGCCAGCCCGAGCCGGTGGTGCACGGACACCGAGACCGCCGGCTCGTAGCCGTCGCGGGTCACCGAGGCGTTGATCAGCAGCCCCACCTGCTCGGGGCGGACCCCCGCCCGGGCCAGCGCCGCCTCGCCCGCCTCCACGGCGCCGTCGGTGAAGTGCCGCCCCGGCGACCACACGCGCCGCTCGTTGACGCCCGCGAGGCGCTGCAGCAGTCCCTTCGGCATCTTCAGCCGCGCGAACGTCTCCTCCAGGACCTCGTCGGCGTGGGACGAGGGCACCACCTCGTCGGCCTCGACCTTGGTGATGGCCAGGAGTGCGGCGTTCTGGTGGCGGATCGAGGAATTACCGGTCAAGGTCTCTGGCTTTCGTTAGGGGCTCGCCGACGCCCCGCTCCAGCGCCCGACAGGCGCGGTCACGGGTCGGCAGGTCGTGCTGGTCGCGGTCAGTCTACCGGCCGGTCGTCGGCGCGCTGGCCGAGGACCGCCGTTTCTCTGCAGGCTTAGCTTCGCGTCCGGCCCGGCTCCGGCCCGCACCGGGCCGCGGCGCCGGGACGCGCCCGAGTACAGTGGGGGCGACCCCCGCCCCCCAGCCCAGGAGACCGGCCGCCCGTGCACCTGAAGACCCTGACCGTGCGGGGGTTCAAGTCCTTCGCCTCGGCCACCACCTTCGAGTTCGAGCCCGGGGTCACCGCCGTCGTCGGGCCCAACGGCTCGGGGAAGTCCAACGTGGTGGACGCCCTCTCGTGGGTCATGGGGGAGCAGGGCGCCAAGTCGCTGCGCGGCGGGAAGATGGAGGACGTCATCTTCGCGGGCACGGCCGGGCGGGCCCCGCTGGGCCGCGCCCACGTGGCCCTGACCATCGACAACGCCGACGGCGCCCTGCCGATCGAGTACGCCGAGGTCACGATCTCGCGCACGCTCTTCCGCTCGGGGGGCTCCGAGTACGCGATCAACGGGCGGTCCTGCCGGCTGCTCGACATCCAGGAGCTGCTCTCGGACTCCGGGCTCGGCCGCGAGATGCACGTCATCGTGGGCCAGGGCCAGCTCGACCGGATCCTGCACGCCACGCCCGAGGAGCGCCGCGGCTTCGTCGAGGAGGCCTCCGGGATCCTCAAGCACCGCCGCCGCAAGGAGCGCACGCTGCGCAAGCTGGAGGCCATGCAGGCGAACCTCGACCGGCTCGAGGACCTCACCGCCGAGCTGCGCCGCCGGCTGACGCCGCTGGGGCGGCAGGCCCGGGTGGCCCGCCGCGCCCAGCGGATCCAGCACGACGTCCGCGACGCCCGGTCCCGGCTGCTGGCCGACGACCTCGTCCGGGCCCGCACCACGCTCGCGGTGGACGAGGACCTGGAGCGCCGGCTGCGGGCCGAGCGCGCGCAGGCCGAGCAGGACCTCGACGCCGGGCGCGCCCGGCAGGCCGACGCCGAGGCCCGCGCCGCGCGCGCGACGCCCGCGCTCAACGCGGCCCGGGACACCTGGTACCGGCTCACCGCGGTGCAGGAGCGCTACCGGTCGCTGGCCTCGCTGGCCGCCGAGCGGCGCCGGCTGCTGGGCCCGGCCGCCGAGCCCGCCGAGCCGGCCCGGGACCCGGACCGGCTCGCCGCCCAGGCCGCCCGCACCCGGGAGGACCAGGCGCGGCTGCTCGAGCAGGTCGAGGACGCCACGGACGGGCTCGCGGCGGCCATCGAGGACCGGGAGGCCGCGGAGGCCGCCGCCCGGGCCCAGGACGCCGTGGTCACCGGGCTCCTGCGGGCGGCCGCCGACCGGCGGGAGGGCCTGGCCCGGCTGACGGGCGCCGTGGCGGCCGCCCGCTCCCGGGTGGAGGCGGCCGAGAACGAGCTCGCCCGCCTGCACACCACCCGCGCCGGGGCCGGGGAGCGCCGGGCCCGGGCCGCCGCGGAGGCCGACAGCCTCGCCCTGGCCGCCCGCGAGGCCGCGTCCGCCGCCGACCGTGCCCGTGCCGAGCACGACGCGGCGGACGCGGAGGCCGGGACGGCCCGCGGGGCCGCCCGGGAGGCGGAGACCGCGGCGCAGGAGCTGCTGCGCGCCCACGACGCCCAGCGGGCCCGCGCCGAGACCCTGCGCGCCGCCCTGCGCCAGCCCGACGGCTCGACGGCGGTCCGCGAGCGCCACGCGGACGCCGTGCTGGGCGCCGTCGCCGACCTCGTGGGCGTCGAGCCCGGGTGGGAGCGGGCCGTGGCCGCCGCCCTGGGCCCGTTCGCGGAGGCGCTCGCCGTGCGCTCCCACGGCGCCGCCGTCGCGGTCCTCGAGGGCCTGCGCGGCGACGGGGTGGGCCGGGTCCACCTGCTCGTCGCCGACGGCGCCGTCCCGGCGGGGGCCCCCGTCGCGCCGGAGGTCCTCGCCCTGCCGGGGGTCCGGCCCGCGGACGCCGTCCTCGGGGCCGGGACGGCGGACGACGACCCGCGCGGCGCGGCCGCGGTCCGCGCCCTGCTGACCGGCACCGTGCTCACGGAGGACGCGGCCACGGCGGCCCGCGCGGTGGCCGGCCGCCCCGGGCTGACCGCGGTGAGCCGCGACGGCGACGTGTTCACCGCGACCACCGCCTGGGGCGGGGCCGCGGAGGCCGCCGGCACGCTCGAGACCCGCGCCGCGGCCGAGCGCGCCGAGCGGGAGCAGGCCCGGCTCGCCGCCGCCCTGGACCGTGCCCGCGCCGCGGCGCGGACGGCGGGCGAGGAGCGCGACGCCGGCCGCCGGCGGGCCCAGGAGGCCGCGGCGGCGCTGCGCGCGGCCGAGCGCGGCGCCGAGCTCGCCGCCTCCGAGCTGGCCCGGGTCCGGGCCGTGCTGGACTCGGCCGCGGCGGAGACCGGCCGCTTCGAGGAGCAGGTCGCCGCCGCGGACCGGCACCTGGCCGCGCAGCAGCAGCGCCTGCACGAGGTCGCCGACCGCCTGCAGGCGGCGGAGGAGCTCGGCGAGGACGACACCGAGGACGCCCAGCTGGAGGCCGCCGCCCGCCGCGACGAGCTGCACCGCGCCACCGCCGCCGCCCGCGCCGCCGAGACCGAGGGGCGGCTGGCCCTGCGCTCCCTCGAGGAGCAGGCCCGCGCGCTGGGCAACCGGGCCGCCTCCCAGGAGCGGGCCGCCGCCACCGAGCGCCGGGCCCGGGAGGAGGCCGAGCGCCGGGCGCACCGCCGCCGGCTGCAGGCCCGCAACGCCGAGGCCGTGCTGGCCGCGGCCGAGCAGCTGCTGGCCCGCGTCGAGGCGTCCGTGGCCGCCGCCGCCGCGGACCGGGACCGGGCGGAGGCCGTGCGCGCCGGCCTGGACGCGGAGCTCACGGAGCTGCGCGCCGCCAACGACCGGCTCGCCGCCCGCGTCACCGAGCTCACGGACTCCGTGCACCGCGACGAACTGGCCCGCACGCAGCAGCGCACCCGCATCGAGGCCCTCGAGGCCCGCTCCCTGGAGGAGCTGGGCCTGACCCCGGACGCGCTCGTGGAGCACTACGGGCCGCACCTGCCGATCCCCGACCCCGACGCGGGCACCGGGGAGGCGGAGCCGCAGGACGGGGCGGACGGGCCGGACGTGCTGTTCGGGGCCGTGGGAGACGCGCCCTTCGTGCGGGCCGAGCAGGAGCGGCGGCTGCGCCGGGCCGAGAAGGAGCTGGCCTCGCTGGGGCGCGTGAACCCCCTGGCGCTGGAGGAGTTCGCGGCGCTGGAGGAGCGGCACCGCTTCCTCGCCGAGCAGCTCGAGGACCTGAAGCGCTCCCGGCAGGACCTGCGCAGCATCCTGCGCGAGGTGGACGAGCACGTGGAGCGGGTCTTCACCGAGGCCTACGCCGACACCGCCCGGGAGTTCGAGGGCGTCTTCGCCACCCTGTTCCCCGGCGGCGAGGGCCGGCTGCGGCTCACCGACCCGACGGACATGCTGAGCACCGGCATCGACGTGGAGGCCCGCCCGGCGGGGAAGAAGATCAAGCGGCTGTCCCTGCTCTCCGGCGGCGAGCGCTCCCTGACGGCGATCGCGCTGCTCGTGGCGATCTTCAAGGCGCGTCCCTCGCCGTTCTACGTCATGGACGAGGTCGAGGCGGCCCTGGACGACCGCAACCTCGGGCGGCTGCTGAGCATCTTCCGCCAGCTGCAGGAGACCTCGCAGCTGATCATCATCACGCACCAGAAGCGGACCATGGAGATCGCCGACGCCCTCTACGGGGTGGCCATGCGCGGGGACGGGGTCAGCACCGTGATCGGGCAGCGGCTCGCCGAACTGCGCTGATCCCCCCGCCGAGCTCGCGCCGTCCGGGCGGGCCTACGACGGGGGCGGGGGCGCCGCCGGGGTGCCGGGCCGCTCCATCGTGTCCCGCACGGGCAGCCACGCCCCGGCCGCGAGCAGCATGATCGCCCCGGAGACGCCGAAGGCCCAGCCGAAGCCCGCCGCGTCCGCGAGCGCGCCGGCGACCACGGGGCCCAGGATCTGCCCGGCGTCGGCGCTCATCTGGAAGCGCGCGAGCACGGGCCCGCCGGCCCGGTCCGGGCCGATGACGTCGGCCACGGTGGCCTGCTGCCCGGGGTTCAGCGTCCCGGAGCCCATGCCCGCCACGAGGGACAGGACCACGAACCACGGCACGTCCTGCACCAGGCCCAGGCCCATGGTGGCGACCCCGTTGACCAGCAGGCCGCAGAGCACCAGCGGTCTGCGCCCGAACCGGTCGGTCAGCCGGCCGGTGACCGGCAGGGCCAGGGCGTTGCCCGCGGCGTAGACCGCCAGCGCCAGCCCGGCCACCGCCGGGCCCGCCCCCAGGACGGCGACCGCGAACAGCGGCACCAGGGCCACCCGGATGCCGTGGGCGGTCCAGCCGTTGGCGAAGCTGGAGACCAGCGCGGAGCGGTAGGCGCCCACCCGCCGCGCCTCGGCCACGGTCATGACCGGCTGGTCCCGCCGGTCCCGGCCGGCGCCGAGCACCTCGTCCTTGAGCCGGAAGTGCACCACCGCCACCGCCACGACCAGGGCGAGCGCGTAGATCAGGAACGGGGCCTGCATCCCGAGCCCGGCGAGCAGACCGCCCACGACCGGGCCGAGCACCCCGCCCACCAGGAACGCCGAGGCGTAGTAGCCGGAGACCCGGCCCCGCATCCGGGGCGGGGCCAGGCGCACGATCAGGCCCATCGCGGAGATGGTGAACATCACCGACCCGATCCCGCCGAGGCCCCGGAACAGCAGCAGCTGCCAGTAGCTCTGGGCGAACGCGGTGGCCGCCGAGGACAGCGCCACGATGAGCACCCCGGTCACGTAGGTGGGGCGCTCGCCGATCCGGTTGAGGATCCGCCCGCCCGCGGGGGCGAACAGGAGGCGGGCCACGGCGAAGACGCTGACCACGGCCGAGGCGGCCGCCACCCCGACCCCGAAGGTCGTGGCGAACTGGGGGAGCACGGGCGCCACGATCCCGTAGCCGATCGCGATGACGAAGGCGGCGGCGATGAGCACCGTGATCTGCTGGGGCACGCGGTCGCGCTCGGGCGCGGGGGCGGAGGGCTGGACGGGCACCCGTCGAGTCTAGGACCCCCGGACGCGCACGCCCCCGCCGCCGGGTCCCGCCGGGGGCGGTGTGAGAAGCTGGGGGACGTGGATTCGATACCCGTTCTCGTATACGTGCTCATCGCCGTCGTGGTCCTGGGTCTGCTCGGCCTCGTGCTGCTGCGCGGCCCCAAGGCGCCCCGCGGCGGCTACCCCTCCACCCGGGACGCCGACGACCTGGCGGGGGGCTCCACCGCGGCTCCCGGGGACCTGGTGCCCGGCAGCGCCCCGGCCCCGCCGGCGGACACCCGCCCGGCGCTGGACCGGCCCGAGTCGGCGGCGTCGCGGATGGCGCGCCTGCGCGGCCGGCTGGCCCGGTCCAACAACGTCCTCGGCAAGGGCCTGCTCGCCCTGCTCTCCCGAGACCGGATCGACCAGGACGTGTGGGACGAGATCGAGGAGACGCTGCTGCTCGCCGACCTCGGCACCGACGCCTCGATGGAGCTCGTCGAGTCCCTGCGGCGCCGGGTCACGGTGGAGGGCACCAGCGACCCCGCGCACGTGAAGGCCATGCTGCGGGAGGAGCTCGTGCGGCTCGTGGACCCCACGCTGGACCGGTCGCTGGCCGTGTCCCGCAAGGGCCCCCTCCCCGCCGTCGTCCTCGTCGTGGGCGTCAACGGGGTCGGCAAGACCACCACCGTGGGCAAGCTCGCCCGCGTGCTCGTCGCCGAGGACAAGGACGTGCTGCTGGGCGCGGCCGACACCTTCCGCGCCGCGGCCGCCGACCAGCTCTCCACCTGGGGGGCGCGGGTGGGCGTGCCCACGGTGCGCTCCGACGTGGAGGGCGCCGACCCCGCCTCCGTGGCCTACGACTCCGTGGTCGCCGGCATCGAGCAGGAGGTCGACGTCGTGATGATCGACACCGCCGGGCGGCTGCAGAACAAGGCCGGCCTGATGGACCAGCTCGGCAAGATCAAGCGGGTCGTGGAGAAGGCCGCCGTCATCGACGAGGTCCTGCTGGTCATCGACGCGACCACCGGGCAGAACGGCATGACCCAGGCCCGCGTGTTCTCCGAGGCCGTGGACGTCACCGGCATCGTCCTCACCAAGCTCGACGGCACCGCCAAGGGCGGCATCGTGGTGGCCATCCAGAAGAGCCTCGGGGTCCCGGTCAAGCTCATCGGCCTGGGCGAGGGCCCGGACGACCTGGCCCCCTTCGAGGCGGAGGGGTTCGTGGACGCCCTGCTCGACTGACCCGTCCTCCCAACGCCCCACGGGCCCGCCGCAGTTAACACGCGCGTCATCATTGCGGCGGGCCCGAAACATGCCCGCAACCGGACGCGGCAGCGGACGAAACATCTCTCTCGGACACTCGAGGTGAACGGTGAGCACCGGACGGCCCCGCGGGGAACGGGCCAGTGGCACCGGTGACCGACCAACCTTCAGAGAGAGGTGCACATCGTGGAAATCACTGCTGGACACGTGTGGACGATCGTCGCGGCAGCCCTGGTCTTCTTCATGACCCCCGGGCTGGCGCTGTTCTACGGCGGGATGACCCGGGCCAAGGGCGTCCTGAACATGATGATGATGAGCTTCATCTCCATCGCTCTCGTCTCGGTGGTGTGGGTGCTGTGGGGCTACTCGATGAGCGGCGGGGACCCGCTCCTGGGCGGGATCACCGGCAGCCCGGTGCCCTCCTTCGCCCTGGCCGACCTCATCGGGAGCGAGGACCTCCTCGGCGCCGCCTACGGCGGGACCTTCGCCATCATCACCGTCGCCCTGATCTCCGGGGCGATCGCCGACCGCGCCCGGTTCGGCGCCTGGGCCGTGTTCGTGCCCGTCTGGGCCACCCTCGTCTACGCGCCGCTGGCCTACATGGTCTGGGGCGGCGGGCTGCTCACCGAGGACGGCGCCGTGGGCTCCGCCCTCGGCGAGGCCATCGACTTCGCCGGCGGGCTCGTGGTGCACATCAACGCCGGCGTCGCGGCGCTGATCCTCATCATGATCGTCGGGGCCCGCCAGGGCTTCGGCAAGGACCCGAGCCAGCGCCCGCACAACCTGCCGCTCGTGATGCTCGGCGCCGCCATCCTGTGGTTCGGCTGGTTCGGCTTCAACGCCGGCGCGGCCGGCACGGCCGAGCAGGCCGGGCTGATCTGGATCAACACCCTCGTGGCGCCCTCCGCGGCGATGCTGGGCTGGCTGCTCACCGAGCGGATCCGCGACCGCCACGCCACGTCCCTGGGCGCCGCCTCCGGCGCCGTGGCCGGGCTCGTGGCCATCACCCCCGCCTGCGCCAACGTCTCCCCGGTGTGGGCGATCGCGCTGGGCTTCGTGGCCGGCATCTGCTCGGCGCTGGCCGTGGGCCTCAAGTACCGCATGGGCATGGACGACTCGCTGGACGTGATCGGCGTGCACCTGGTCTCCGGCGTGGTCGGCACCGTGGCCCTGGGCTTCGTGGCGCTGCCGTCCGAGGGCACCGCGGGGCTGTTCTACGGCGGCGGCTTCGGCCTGCTGCTCACCCAGGTCGTGGCGGTGCTCGTCTCGGTGCTCTACTGCGCGGTGCTCACCTTCGTCATCGCCTTCGTCATCGACAAGACCATCGGCTTCCGGATCCCGCAGCGGGACGAGATCGACGGCATCGACATCACCCAGCACGCCGAGTCCGGCTACGCCCTGACCGGCGACGCCACGGGCTCGTTCACCCCGGGCCGGCACGCCGCCGGCGAGGAGGCCGCCGCCTTCGAGCCGGGCCGCTCCCAGCCGGTGCGCGGCTGAGCCGTGCGACGGCGCCCGACGCATCCCACCCCCACGAAAGGCAGCTCTTCCATGAAACTCGTCACCGCGATCGTGCGCCCGGAGAAGTTCAAGGACATCAAGTCCGCGCTCGAGTCCTACGGCGTCCAGGGCATGACGGTCCAGAACGTGCACGGCTACGGGCAGCAGCGCGGGCACACCGAGGTCTACCGCGGCGCGGAGTACACGGTGGACCTGCTGGAGAAGGTCCGCGTGGAGATCCTCGTCGACGACCACCAGGCCACGGACATCGTGGACGTCATCGTCTCCTCGGCGAACACCGGCCGCGCCGGTGACGGGAAGGTGTGGGTCACCGACGTCCGGCAGGCCGTGCGGGTGCGCACCGGGGAGCGCGACGAGACGGCGCTCTGACCCTCCGGTCCCCGCGGCCGGCCCCTCCCGCCGGGAGGGGCCGGCCGCCGTCGTGCCCGAGGCCGCATCGGCCGTCGCGGCCGGGGTCGTGCCCGCCGTGGTGCCCTCCGCGTGACGGCGGCGGGCCCGGTGCCGCCCGGAGTTGCTAACCTTGGACACTGACCCGCCACACCGGGCCGGGCCGCGGCCCGCGGCGCAGACCGCGGCGCACCGGCCGCCTCCCTCGACGAAAGCAGCTTTCGACCCGTGTTCAATTCACTGTCCGACCGGTTGACCGCCACCTTCAAGAACCTCAAGGGCAAGGGCCGCCTGACCGAGGCGGACGTCGACGCCACCGTGCGGGAGATCCGCCGCGCCCTGCTCGACGCCGACGTCGCCGTCCCGGTCGTGCGCGAGTTCACCGCCGCGGTCAAGGAGCGCGCCCTCGGGCTGGAGGTCTCCGAGGCGCTGAACCCCGGCCAGCAGGTCGTGAAGATCGTCAACGAGGAGCTGCAGAACATCCTGGGCGGGCAGACCCGCCGGATCCGGATGGCCAAGAGCGGCCCCACGATCATCATGCTCGCCGGCCTCCAGGGCGCCGGCAAGACCACCCTGGCCGGCAAGCTCGGCAAGTGGCTCAAGGGCCAGGGGCACCGGCCCCTGCTCGTGGCCTCGGACCTGCAGCGCCCCAACGCGGTCACGCAGCTGCAGGTCGTGGGCGAGCGCGCCGGGGTCCCGGTCTTCGCCCCGCACCCGGGCACCACCTCCGAGTTCGACGACCCCACGGGCGACCCCGTCCAGGTCGCCCGCGACGGCGTGGCCCAGGCCCGCGCGCGGCTGCACGACGTGGTCATCGTGGACACCGCCGGGCGCCTGGGCATCGACGAGGCGCTCATGGCGCAGGCCCGCGACATCCGCGACGCCGTCCGCCCGGACGAGGTGCTCTTCGTCATCGACGCGATGGTCGGCCAGGACGCCGTCAACACGGCGCAGGCCTTCAACGAGGGCGTGGACTTCACCGGCGTGGTCCTCTCCAAGCTCGACGGCGACGCCCGCGGCGGCGCGGCCCTGTCCGTGGCGTCGGTGACCGGCAAGCCCATCATGTTCGCCTCGACCGGTGAGAACGTCGACGACTTCGAGCAGTTCCACCCGGACCGCATGGCCTCCCGGATCCTCGACATGGGCGACGTCCTCACCCTGATCGAGCAGGCCGAGAAGCAGTGGGACCGGGCCGAGGCCGAGAAGATGGCCCGGAAGTTCACCGACCAGGAGGACTTCACCTTCGAGGACTTCCTGGCGCAGATGCAGCAGCTGCGCAAGATGGGCTCGATGAAGAAGATGCTCATGATGATGCCGGGCGCCGCCGGGATGCGCGAGCAGCTGGAGAACTTCGACGAGCGCGAGATCGACCGCGTGGAGGCCATCGTGCGCTCGATGACCCCGCACGAGCGGGTCGCCCCGAAGATCATCAACGGGTCCCGGCGGGCCCGCATCGCCAAGGGCTCCGGGGTGACCGTCTCGGAGGTCAACCAGCTCATGGAGCGCTTCGCGCAGGCGCAGAAAATGATGAAGCGGCTGGCCCAGGGCAAGGGCGTCCCGGGCATGCCCGCCGGCATCCCGGGCATGCCCGGAGGCGGCGGGGCCAAGAAGGGCAAGGGCAAGAGCCCGGCGAAGAAGGGCGGCTCCCGCTCGGGCAACCCCGCCAAGCGCGCCCAGGAGAACGCGGCCCTCGAGCAGCAGCGCCGGCAGAAGGCGCCCGCCGGCTCGGCGTTCGGCGCCGCCCAGGCCCAGCCGGACCCGGCGGACCTGAACCTGCCCAAGGGCTTCGAGAAGTTCCTGGGGAAGTGAGGCCCCGATGAGCTCCTACCTCTCCGAGCCCGAGCTGAAGAAGTTCGTGGACTCCCTGCCCACCCGACGCCTGGCCGCCGAGGCCCTCATCCGCGACCCGCAGGGCCGGGTGCTGCTCGTCGAGCCCAACTACAAGGCGGACTGGACCGTGCCCGGCGGCACCGTGGAGGCGGGGGAGGACCCCCGCACCGGGTGCTTCCGGGAGGTCGTCGAGGAGGTGGGCCTGCACCTGGCCCCGGGCCGGCTGCTCGTCGTGGCCCACGGGGTGGCCATGGGCATCTGGGGGGACTCGGTCTCCTTCGTCTACGACGGCGGGGTGATCGCCGCCGACACGCCCATCACCGTGCAGGAGGAGGAGCTGCTCAGCCACCGCTGGACGGCCCCGGAGGAGCTGGACGCGTACCTGCGCCCGGGACTGGCCCACCGCCTGCGCACCGCCCTGGACGCCCTGGCGGACGGGACGGTGGCGGAGCTCGTCGACGGCCCCCGCTGAGGCCCTCCGGGTCCCTCCCGGGCGCCGGCACCGGCCCCGGGACGGCCGCCGCGACGGCGTAGCATGGACGCCATGACCTCTCTCCCCGCCGACGACGTCGCGTCCTCCACCTCCGCGTGGGACCTGGTCCCCGCCACGGTGGTCTGCGCGGCGGAGACCACCGCAGCGCAGGCCCCGGCACCCCGGCCCACGTGCGAGGAGATGCGCGCGGTCATCGCCGGGCAGCGTCTGATCAGCGCCTACGCGGAGGGCCCCCGGGCCACGCAGCTGATGTTCCTCGCCGACGCCGAGGGCCGCCTGGCCCGCGCCGCCGCGGACGGCTCGGTGGAGGCCGGCGGCACCCTCGACGAGCTCGCCGACAGCCTCGCCCGGGCCACCGGCCACCGGCTGCAGCCCGAGCACCCCGGCCTGCGCCGGGTCCTGCTGGTCCACCTGGACGCCCCGGACCTGCCCGTGCTGGCCGCGCTGTCCGGCACCGGCTTCACGGCGGTCTCCCGGCACGGCTGGTCCGCGGTGGTCTTCGACGCCGAGGTCGACTTCTGGACCGTGCGCACCGGCCTCGCCGAGACGGCCGTCGCGCTCTCCTCGGACGGGGCCGCCCGCTCCTTCGAGGTCCTGCTCGCCGGGGAGGACCCGGCGTCGGTCACCGACATGGAGGCCGCTGACGCCGTGTGCGCCCTGGAGTGGGGCCCGCCGTGGCGGCCCACCGGCGGGGCCGGCGCGGCGGCGGAGGAGACCCCCGCCGGGCGGTTCGAACGCGACCTGGTCCGGCTCTGTGCCGGCGGCACCTCGGATTTGCAGACCGAGTCCGTCGCCTCGGTCTTCGACCTCGGCCCGGCCGAGACGAACCGGCTGCGCAACTACGTGCTGGGCGGGTCCACCGACCTGGTCCTGGAGTCCGTGCTGCAGCTGCTGGGCCTGCCCGCCCTGGCCGCCAAGGTCGTGGAGGGCAGCCGCGAGATCACCGAGCTCGAGGGCGCCCAGCACTACGAGCCCGCGGCCGTGGGCGCCGCGCTCCTGCAGGGGCTCACCATCGAGCCCACCGGGGACGGACTGTTCGCCCGCTACCAGCGCGCCCTCGTGCGCCGGCCCGAGCTGCTGCTGGCCCTGGCCGGCACCGAGACCGCCCTCGGGGTGGGGCTCGCGGGCGCGGCCCGGCGCGGCGGGTCCGGTGCGCGCGTGCTCGGCACCCTCTCCGCGGCGCTGCTCGCGGACGCCGCCGCCGAGAGCGCCTACTACGCCGCGCTGCGCGGGGCCCGCCAGCGGCGCGCCGGCACGCGCCCCGGCGCCGTCGCCGCGGACGACTCGCCGGCGGCGGAGCTGCTCGCCGGGCCGGGCCCCGCGCCCGGGGGCCGGGCGCGCTGGCGCCGGTTCTTCGGGCTCGACCGCGGCTGACGGCGGCCGCCCCCACCGGCCGCCGTCCCGCCGCCCCTGAACCGGTCCCCGTGGCCGGCCGGAGCCCGGGCGCGTCCCGGCCGGGCTAGCGTGGTGGTGTGCACACTCCACCGAGCACCGACCCCGGGACCGCTCCCGCCCGTCCGCTCCCCGCCGACCCCCTCCGGCGGGCGGCCGACGCCGCGGGGCTCCCCGGCGCCCGGCAGCGTCCCGGGGGCCGTCCGGCCGCGGTGCCGCGGCTGCCGCTGCCCGAGCGGTTCACGGCCTGGCTGAACGACCCCGAGGACCCCTTCTGGGAGCGCCCCGCGCCCACGCCCGCGCAGCGGCGCAACGACGTCCTCGGCACCGCCGCCTTCCTGGCGGTGGCCCTGTTCAGCGCCGTGCTGATGCACAGCTACGTGGGCGTGCCGGAGACGGAGGAGCCGTGGCTGATGTACGTCGGCGTGAGCGCGCTGATCCTCCCGCTCGCGGTGCGGCGCCGGTTCCCGGTCGGCGTGCTCCTCGCCTCCTCGGTGCTGTTCTTCGCGTTCTACTACATCAGCATCGCGGCGGCCTTCCTGCTGGCCTACCAGGTCGCGTACTTCGCGGCCCTGTACGCCGCGGTGGCCTGGGCCCGGGACCGGGCCGCGATGCTCACGGCGCTGTCCGCGGTGATCGGGTGCATGGCCCTGTGGCTGGTCGTGGAGCTGACGATCACCCAGGCCTACGCCGAGATCGTCCGGGCGCAGGAGCCGGTGGACGGGCCGCTGCCGCAGCTGCTGGCCGTCCAGCTGCACGCCGGTCTGGTCAACGTCGTGTACTTCGGCGGCGCGGTGCTCGCCGGCCGGGCGTCCTGGCGCTCGGCCCTGCAGCGGCACCGCCTGGCGGGCCAGGCCGAGCGGATCCGCGAGCAGTCCGCGGAGATCGCCCGCCGCGCCGTCGTCGACGAGCGGATGCGCATCGCCCGGGAGCTGCACGACGTCGTGGCCCACCACGTCTCGGTGATCGGCATCCAGGCCGGCGCCGCCCGCAAGGTCCTGGACCGGGACCCCGCGGCCGCGGCGGCGGCCCTGCGCACCGTCGAGGAGTCCAGCCGGACGGCGGTGGGGGAGATGCGCCAGCTGCTCGGGGTCCTGCGCGCGGAGGACGAGAACGGGGACGCACCGCCCGGCCGCGGCCCCGATCCGGGGCTCGCGGACATCGCCGCCCTCGCGCACCGGCACGCCGAGAACGGGCTCACGGTGGACGTGCGCACGATCGAGGCCGCCCCCGGGGACCTCGCGCGGGTCCCCGCCGGTCTCGGCCTCTCCGTGTTCCGGTGCGCCCAGGAGTCCCTGTCCAACGTGATCCGCCACTCCACGGCCACCACGGCCTCGCTCGTGCTGCGCACCGGGCGCGGCCCCACAGGGGCCTGGGTCGAGCTGGAGGTGCTGGACGGCGGCTCGGCCCGGTCCGGCACCGCGGGCACGGGCTTCGGGCTGCAGGGACTGCGCGAGCGCGTCCGGCTGCACGGCGGCGAGGCGGAGATCGGGCCGCGGTCCGGCCGTGCCGGGTGGCGGGTGCGCGCCCGCTGCCCCCTGCCCGCGGACGGCGCGCCGGACGGTGCCGGCGCCGCCGCGTCCCCGGCACCGGTGGGAGGATCGGGAGCATGATCCGCGTCCTGCTCGCCGACGACCACGCCCTCGTCCGCTCCGGCTTCGCCATGGTCCTCTCCGTCGAGGACGACATCGAGGTGGTGGCCCAGGCCGCCGACGGCGCCGCCGCCGTCGCCGCGGCCCGGGACGGGGCCGTGGACGTGGCGCTGCTGGACGTGCAGATGCCGGTGATGGACGGGATCGAGGCGACCCGGCGGATCGTGGGCACGGGCTGCGCGAAGGTCGTCATCGTCACGACCTTCGACCGGGAGGACTACCTCTTCGACGCGCTCGCGGCCGGGGCCAGCGGCTTCCTGCTGAAGAACGCCGACCCCGACGACCTCGTGGAGGCCGTGCGCGCCGTCGCCGGCGGGCACGCCCTGCTCGCCCCCGAGGCCACGCTGCGCGTCATCCGCGCCCTCGCCGCCGACGTCTCCCCGGCCGCCCCGGAGCCGGCCCCCGCCCCGCCCGACCCCGCGCAGCAGCGGATCGTGGCGACCCTCACCGAGCGCGAGCACGAGGTCCTGCGGCTGGTCTCCGAGGGGCTGTCCAACGCGGAGATCGCCCAGCGCCTGTTCCTGGGCCCGGCCACGGTCAAGACCCACGTGTCCAACATCCTCGCCAAGACGGGCTCCCGCGACCGGGTGCAGGCCGTCGTCTTCGCCCACCGGGCCGGCCTCGCCGGCTGAGCCGGCTCCGCCCCCAGGCGGAGCCCGGGCCGGGACCGGGGTCCGCCCCCGTGGGGATCCGCGGGCGCGCCGCACTTCCTAGGCTGGAGCCCAGCCGCCCGGCACCCCGCGCGCGGGCACCCGGCCGAGAGGACCCCCCTCCCATGAGCACCACCGTGACGCCCGCGGCGGACACCGCCCGCGGCCGGCCCCGCCCCGACGCGCACGTCCTGGAGGCCCGGGGGCTCAGCCGCACCTTCGGGGGCCGCACCGTGGTCGACGACGTCTCCTTCACCGTGGCGCCCGGCCGGATGACCGGCTTCGTCGGGGCCAACGGCGCCGGCAAGACCACCACCATGCGGATGCTGATGGGCGTCCTGCACGCCTCCTCCGGGCAGGTCCTCTGGAACGGCCGCCCGATCACCGCCGCCGACCGCGCCCGCTTCGGCTACATGCCCGAGGAGCGCGGGCTCTACCCCAAGCAGGGGGTCCTCGACCAGCTCGGCTACCTCGGCCGGCTGCACGGGATGAGCCGCCGCGACGCGCTCGTGGAGGCCGCCCGGCTGCTGGAGCGCTTCGGCCTGGCCGGGCGCGCCGAGGACCGGCTCGAGTCGCTGTCCCTGGGCAACCAGCAGAAGGTCCAGGTCGCGGCGGCGCTGCTGCACGGGCCCGCCGCCCTGGTCCTCGACGAGCCCTTCTCCGGGCTGGACCCGGTGGCCGTGGACGCCATGGTCGAGCTGCTGCGGGAGCGGACGGCGCGCGGCGTGCCCGTCCTCTTCTCCAGCCACCAGCTCGAGCTCGTGGACCGGCTCTGCGACACGCTCGTCGTCCTCTCCGGCGGCCGGGTCCTGGCCGCCGGCACCGCCGACGAGCTGCGCCGAGCCGGTCCCCGCCGGCACCGGCTGCGCTGCGAGCAGGACACCGGGTGGGTCCGCGACGTGCCCGGGGTGCGCGTCGTCGACGTCGACGGCCCCGCCGCGCTGCTGGAGCTCGAGGACGACGCCGCGCGCGCCCGGCTGCTCGCGCAGGCCGTCCGGCACGGGCTCGTGGAGTTCGCCGAGGTCGTCCCCGCCCTGACCGACGTCTACCGGGAGGTGACGCGGTGACCGTCCGCCGGCGCGCGGACCGGCCGTGGTGGATCGTCACGGCCCGCGAGATCGCGGTGAAGCTGCGCGACCGGTCCTTCCTGCTCTCGACGGCCGCCACGCTGGTCCTGGTGGCCGTCTCGATCGCCGCCTCCGCCCTGCTCGGGGACCGGGCCGCCGAGCACGTGGTGGCCACGGCCGGCCCGGAGGCGGCACCCGTCACCTCACGGGCCGCCCAGGCCCTGGCCGACGCCGGCGAGGACACCCTCACGGTGCACGGCACGGGCTCGGCCGACGCCGCGCGGGCGGCCGTGGCCGCGGAGTCCGCGGACGCCGCGCTGCTGCTGGAGCTCGACGGCTGGACGGTGGTCGGCCGGGACGGTGTGGACCCCGGTCTCGCCCGGGCCCTGGAGCAGGCGGTCGCCGACGCGACCCTCGCCGCCAACGCCCGGGCGGCCGGCACCACGGCGGAGGAGCTCACCGCCGGCGCCGAGGTGCGCACCGAGCTGCTCGCCGGCGGGACGGACCGGGGGGCCGTGCGCCTGGCCATGGGCTTCGCCTTCGCGCTGCTGTTCTACCTCTCGGCGATCGTCTTCGGCACGGCCATCGCCCACTCCGTGCTCGAAGAGAAGCAGAACCGGGTCGTGGAGATCCTCGCCACGGCCGTCCCGGTCCGGCAGCTGCTCCACGGGAAGGTGCTGGGCAACTGCCTGCTGGCCTTCGGGCAGATCGCCCTCTACGCCGTGGTGGGCCTCGTCGGCGTGAACGTCGCCGGCACCGCGGCCGACGTCGGCTGGGCGCTCGCGGCCTCCGGCTGGTTCGTGGCCTTCTTCGTGGCCGGCTTCGCCGCCCAGGCCTCCGTCTGGGCCGTGCTCGGCTCCCTCGCCTCCCGCCCGGAGGACCTGCAGAGCAGCACCGGGCCGATCATGGCCGTGCTCGTCGGGGCGCTGTTCGGGGGCCTCTACGCCGAGGGCGCCTGGCTCACGGCGGCCTCCTACGTGCCCGTCGTCTCCTCCGTGGCCATGCCCGTGCGGATGCTCGGCGGGGACGTCGCCTGGTGGCAGCCCGTGCTCTCCCTCGCCGTGGCCCTCGCCGCGGCCTGGCTGCTGCTGCGGGCGGGCGTGCGGATCTACGAGCGCGCCGTGTTCCAGGGCGGTCGCTCCCTGGGCTGGCGGGAGGCGGCGCGCCTGGAGCCCTGACGCCGGGCCGCCGCCCGCGGCGGCGACCCGGGCCGCGCGCCGGTGGGCGGCGGACTTGACCGCGTCTGGCATACTGGACGGGTACTCGATGCGTGCGGTCCCTCTCGCCGCACGTTTCTCGTGTCCACAGAACCCCTGCGACCGGCCCGCCCCACGGGAGCGAGACCAGGGCGTTCACCTCATCCAAGAACCAGGAGAGTCCACACCAGTGGCTGTTAAGATCCGTCTCAAGCGCATGGGCAAGATGCGCGATCCCCGTTACCGCCTCGTCGTCGTCGACTCCCGCAAGAAGCGCGACGGCCGCGTCATCGAGGAGATCGGCAAGTACCACCCGACCGAGCACCCCTCCTACATCGAGGTCGTCTCGGAGCGGGCCCAGTACTGGCTCGGCGTCGGCGCCCAGCCGTCCGAGGCCGTCGCCGCCATCCTCCGGGTGACCGGTGACTGGCAGCGTTTCAAGGGCGAGGAGGGCGCCGAGGGCACCCTGCAGCAGCCCCAGGGCAAGGGCGAGTTCGTCGCCCCCGACAAGGGCTCCGTGATCATCCCCGAGGCGATCACCCCCAAGGCCGAGAAGACCGAGACCGCCGAGTCCGACGACGCCGCCGCGGCTGACGCCGAGAAGGCCGAGTAGTCGTGCTCGCCGACGCGTTGGAGCACCTCGTCCGCGGGATCGTGGACAGCCCCGATGACGTCGACGTCCGACTCAAGAGCGGGCGCCGGGCGGAGACCCTCGAGGTCCGGGTCCACCCGGACGACCTCGGGCGGGTCATCGGACGCCAGGGCCGCACCGCCAAGGCGCTGCGCACCGTCGTCGGTGCGCTCGCCGAGGACGGCCCGGTCCGGATCGACGTCGTCGACACCGACCGCCGCACCCGCTGAGGCGGGCCGGGCGCACCCGCGACCGGTCCCGCCGCCCGCACGGTCCCCGCATCCGCACCGGATGCGGGGACCGTCGGCGTTGACGGCCCCCGCGCCGTCCGCACCCCGACCCGGCCCCCGGCCGCACAACCCCCAGGAGCGCACATGTTGGTCCAGGTCGCCCGCATCGGCAAGCCCCACGGCATCCGTGGGGAGGTCACCGTCCAGCTGTTCACGGACGCCCCCGAGGAGCGTTTCGCCCCCGGGGCGCGGCTGCGGCTCGAGCCGTCCTCCCCGCTCGCCCCGCAGGGGACGGTCACCGTGCGCGGGGCCCGCTGGAACAAGGCCGTGCTCGTCGTCGCCCTCGAGGAGGTGCCCGACCGCAACGGCGCCGAGTCGCTGCGCGGCACCCTGCTCTTCGCCGAGGCCCAGGACGAGGACCCGGAGGCCGAGGAGTGGTACGAGCACGAGCTCGTCGACCTCGAGGTCCGCACCGGGCCCGAGGACGGCAGCGGCCCGCGGATCGGCGTCGTGACCGGGCTGCGCACCATGCCCGTCCAGGACCTGCTCGAGATCACGCTGGACGAGGACGGCCGCGAGGCCGCGCTGCCCTTCGTCGAGGAGATCGTGCCGGTCGTCGACCCCGAGGGCGGCTTCGTCGTCGTCACCCCGCCGCCCGGGCTGCTCGAGCTCGGCCTGGAGGACGGCGCCCCCGCGGACGGCGACCCGGAGGGCGGACGCTGATGCGCATCGACGTCGTCAGCATCTTCCCGGAGTACCTCTCCGCCCTCGACCTCTCCCTGATCGGCAAGGCCAGGGAGCAGGGGCTGCTGCAGCTGAGCGTGACCGACCTGCGCGAGTTCACCACCGACCGGCACCGGACGGTCGACGACACGCCCTACGGCGGCGGCGCCGGCATGGTCATGAAGCCGGAGCCGTGGGCGCTGGCCCTCGACGCCGCGCGCACGCGCGGGCCCGCGGCGGCCGGTGCCGCGGAGCAGCGGCCGGTGCTCGTGGTGCCCTCCCCGGCCGGTGAGGTCTTCACCCAGGCCACCGCCCGCGAGCTCGCCCTCCGGGAGCACCTCGTCTTCGCCTGCGGGCGCTACGAGGGCATCGACGAGCGGGTCGTCGAGTGGTCCCGGGAGCACTTCGAGGTGCGGCCCATGAGCCTGGGCGACTACGTGCTCAACGGCGGGGAGGTCGCCGTGCTGGCCATGGTCGAGGCGATCGGCCGGCTCGTGCCGGGCGTGATCGGCAACCCGGAGTCGCTCGTGGAGGAGTCCCACGCGGACGGGCTGCTGGAGTACCCCGTCTACACCAAGCCCGCACGGTGGCGCGACCGGCCCGTGCCGGAGGTCCTGCTCTCGGGCCACCACGGGCGGATCGCCCGCTGGCGGCGCGACCGGCAGCTGCAGCGCACCGCCGCCCGCCGCCCGGACCTCGTCGCCGCCCTGGACCCGTCCGGCCTCGACTCCGCCGACCGCGACGTCCTCGCCGCGGCGGGCTGGGTCGTCTCCGGGGACCGGCTCGTGCACGACGGCGCGGGCGGGGGAGACGACCCCGGGTCACCTGTGGCATAATGGCCAGCTGTGTCTGCTGGGCACGCCCCTGCCGCAGGGGGATGAGCGACCAACAGCAGGACACCCGGGAACCCTCCGTCGGGCGCCCGGCCACCACGTCTTGCGGATTCCGCACCCGGCCCGGGCACCGCCCGGACCGCAGCACGGATCCGCGCCGACCCACGTGAGCGACCTGCGGCGTTCACCAGGAGAGACACCATGAACATCCTCGACCAGCTCGACGCCAAGTCCCTGCGCAGCGACGTCCCCGACTTCCGCCCGGGCGACACCCTCAACGTGCACGTGAACATCGTCGAGGGCAACCGCTCGCGCGTCCAGGTCTTCAAGGGCTTCGTGCTCGGCCGCCAGGGCGCCGGCGTGCACGAGACCTTCACCGTCCGCAAGGTCTCCTTCGGCGTGGGCGTGGAGCGCACCTTCCCGGTGCACTCCCCGGTCATCGACAAGATCGAGGTCCTCACCCGCGGTGACGTCCGTCGCGCGAAGCTGTACTACATGCGCGACCGCCACGGCAAGGCCGCCCGCATCCGCGAGAAGCGGGACAACACCGCCACCACCAAGTCGAACAAGGCCGGCAAGTCCGGCAAGTCCGGCAAGTAGGGCAGCGCCCGCTCCCGTGCCCACCGGAGCCCGGGCGCGGGGCCCGCACAGCACCGGGTCCCACGCCGTACGGCGAGAACGCCAGCCCCGCACTCGGGGCTGGCGTTCCGTCGTCCTCGCCCTGCTCGTGGCGGCGTTCGTCGCCGGCGTGCTGCGCGCCTTCGTCGTGGACGTGTACTGGATCGGCTCGGACTCGATGCAGCCCACCGTGGAGCCGGGGGACCGGGTGCTGGTGAGCAAGCTCGGCCACGGGCGGGAGCCCGAGCGCGGGGACCTCGTGGTCTTCGACGGCCGCGGCAGCTTCGCCCCGCTGCGCAGCGACGACCCCTGGCCGCTCCAGGCCCTGCAGACCGTCGGCCGGTGGACCGGGCTGGCCGGCTCCGACAGCGTCTACCTCAAGCGCGTGCTGGGCGCGCCCGGGGACACGGTCGCCTGCTGCGGGCCCTCCGGCCGGCTGCTCGTCAACGGCGAGGAGCTCACGGAGGACTACCTCCTGGAGGGGGACCGCCCGAGCGAGACCGAGTTCACCGCCGTGGTCCCCGAGGGCCGGCTCTGGCTCATGGGCGACCACCGCTCGGTGTCGGTCGACTCGCGCAGTCTGCTCGGCGCGCCCGGCGGCGGGCTGGTGCGAGCGGATAAGGTCATCGGAGAACCTGTTGCTGTCCTCTGGCCCCTGGACCGGGCCGGGCAGCTCTGACGCGATCCGCACGGATCCGGAACCGGGCGCCCGTCGGCGCCCGCCCAGGAAGGACGAGAGCATTGGCCGACAGGACCCCGACCGCCGGTGACGGCGCGCCCCGCGAGAGCCGGGGCGCCACCGGCGACGCCGCCCTTCCCGCCGCCGAGGCCGCCGGCACGCCTCCGGCGGCCCCCACCGTGCCGCGGGACCCCGCCGCGGGCGCCGACCTCGACCAGGGGTCCGCGTCGCGGCGCGGCCGCCTGCGCGGGGGCCGGCCGCGCAAGCAGCGCCCCGACACGTTCTGGGGCTCGGTCCGCGAGATCGTGCTCGTGCTGGTCTGGGCCGTGCTCATCGCCTTCGTGGTCAAGACCCTGCTGGTGCGGGGCTTCTACATCCCGTCCGGCTCCATGGAGAACACCCTCCAGCTCAACGACCGGATCTTCGTCAACGTCGTCGAACCTACCTTCGGCCCGCTCGAGCGGGGGGACATCGTGGTCTTCGAGGACGCGAAGGGGTGGCTGCCCGCCCAGCCGGACAGCGGCGGCGGACCGGGGGACGCCGTCTACGACGCCCTCGCCTTCGTCGGCGTGCTGCCCGACCGCACCGACCAGCACCTCATCAAGCGCGTCATCGGCGTCGGCGGCGACCGGGTGGCGTGCTGCAACGGCTCGGGGCAGGTCACCGTCAACGGCCAGGCCCTCGAGGAGGAGGGCTACCTGTACCCCGGGTCCGCCCCCTCGGACATCCCCTTCGACATCGTCGTCCCGCAGGACCACTACTTCGTGCTGGGCGACCACCGCGACGCGTCCGCCGACTCGCGGGTCCACTTCTCGGAGGTGGTGGAGAACAGCGCGTTCATCAGCCACGACGACGTGGTGGGCACCGCGTTCGTCATCGCGTGGCCGCTCGACCGCTTCCAGTGGCTGCAGAACCCGGACGACATCTTCGCCGACATCCCGGCCGGGTCCGCCGGTGGCTCCTGAGCCCCGCACGGCACGGACACCGGCCGCGCCCCCGGGACGGGCCCCCGGGCTCGCCGTCGAGCGCTCCCTCCTGGAGTCCGGCGCCCACCGGGTGGGCGGCATGGACGAGGTCGGCCGCGGCGCCCTCGCCGGCCCGGTCACGGCGGGGGTGGTGGTCCTGCGCCCCGGGACGGCACGGGGGATCCCCGGTCTGCGGGACAGCAAGCTGCTGAGCCCCGCCCGCCGCGAGGCCCTCGTGCCGCGCATCCGCTCCTGGTGCGCCACCAGCGGTGTGGGCCACGCCTCCCCGCAGGAGATCGACGCCCTGGGCCTCACGGCGGCGCTGCGCCTGGCCGGGCAGCGCGCCCTCGCCGCGGCGGCCCGCGGCGGTGCGGCCCCGGACGTCGTGCTCCTGGACGGCCGGCACGACTGGCTGAGCGCGGCCGCGGCGCCGTCCCTCTTCGACGCCCCCGCCGCCGCGGACGGGCCCGTCTGGGGCGGAACGGTCGTGACCCGGGTGAAGGCCGACCTGACCTGCGCGAGCGTGGCCGCGGCCAGCGTGCTCGCCAAGGTGGAGCGGGACGGGATCATGCGGGAGCTCTCCGGGTCCTGGCCGCAGTACGGTTGGGAGCAGAACAAGGGCTACGGTGCCGCGGGGCACCGCGCGGCCCTCGAAGCGGGCGGCCCCACGCCCCACCACCGGCTGAGCTGGCGGCTGACCCGGCCGCCGGCCGCCGGGCCGAGCACGAGCGGAGACGAGACGAGATGAGCGCCGAAGAACTCGAGAACTTCGAGACGGACCTGGAGCTGCAGCTCTACCGCGAGTACCGGGACGTGGCCGGGCTGTTCCGGTTCGTGGTGGAGACCGACCGCCGCTTCTACCTGGCCAACTCGGTGCGGATCGACCCGGTGGAGACGCGCAACGGGCTCTACTTCGACGTGGAGCTCAAGGACGCCTGGGTGTGGGACGTCTACCGCTCGGCGCGGTTCGTCAAGCACGTGCGCGTGATGAGCTTCAAGGATGTCAACGTGGAGGAGCTCGCCCATGCGGACCCCTTCGCCGTGCCCGGCGCCGCCGGGCCCGCGGCCGGAGACCCCGCGTCTCCCTGACCCGCCCTGCACACCGCCCCGCTCTGCACACCTCCCCGGGTCCGGCCGCGGCGCGGGCCGACGGCGGCCATGCTGGACCCCGGTCCGCGACGTCCCGGACCGGGGAGGAGGCCCCGTGGCCGGGGAGCTGGGAGCGCACGGCGAGCAGCTCGCGGCCGCGCACCTGAGGACGCTGGGCTACCGCGTCCTGGACCGCAACTGGCGGGCCGTGCCCGCCCGGGACGGCCTCCGCGGCGAGGTGGACGTCGTCGCCGAGCACGGGGAGTGGGTCGTGGCCGTGGAGGTCAAGACCCGCTCCAGCGTCCGTTACGGACATCCTTTCGAGTCCATTACGCGGGCCAAGACGGTGCGCCTGCACCGCCTCGCGGCGGCCTGGGCCAGGGTCCACGGCCGGGACCCCCGGATGATCAGGGTCGATGCCGTTGCAATCACTTTCGCACAGGACGGAGCGCCGGAGATCGAGGTGCTGCAGCAGGTCCAATAAGACGCGACGCGCCCGGGCCCGGCGTGACAGTCCCCCCGCGACGTGCCACTGTGGAACCGTCGACAACCGGGAGAACGTCGGAGGTGCGCTGTGGTCGCTGCGGGACCCGTCACTCCCGCGCGTCGTGCCGCGGTGCTCGCCGCGGCCGTCGCGCTGTCCGCCACGGGCTGCCGCGCGGCGACGGAGCCCGAGCCCGAGATGGTCGCCCAGCCGGGGACCGTGACGACCGCCCCCAGCGGACTGACCCCGGGTCCTTACGCCCTCACCACGGAGGAGGGCGCCGTGATCTCCTTCGACCTGCCGACCGTGCCCGCCCCCGACGACGGGGTGGAGCGCCTGCGCCAGGACCTCCACGTCGAACCCGTGACCTACGTCGAGCTGCACATCGACAACACCGAGGGCACGCGGGCCGTGGAGATCGACGACCTGAAGGTGATCAGCCACGAGGGCGGCCAGTTCCCCTTCGAGCCCGCCGCCGAGGTGCTCGCCGAGTGGGATCCCAACCGGTCCCCCGAAGGCGGCTACTGGCGGGCCGACGGCACGCCGCTGGACGCGGCGAGGGGCGCGGAGCTGGACGCCCGCACCCACGAGCTCATCGGGCAGTACACCGGTTCCGTCCCGGCCGGCGCCGAAGGCCGCGAGCTGATGATCGGGGACTTCGAGCGCCTGCCGGTCAGCTTCGACGACATCGAGCTCTCCCCGTACCCGAACGAGCGCGCCCTGTTACCGGAGCCGGTCGGCCACGGACCCGTCCAGCGCCAGTACCGCGCGGGGGCCCCGGAGCCGGCCCCGCGGGAACGCGTCGAGGCGCAGCCGGCCCCGGCCGAGCCGGCCCAGCCGGCGGCCCGGCCGGCGCAGCCTCCTGCCGCGCCGCCCGCCGCGCCCACGACCGCGCCCGAGCCGGCTCCCGCGCCCGCTCCGGAACCCGTTGCCGAGCCCGCTCCCGTGTACGTGCCCGACTGCAGCGACGCCGCCGATCCGTCCGGGCCGGTGCAGCAGACCGCCTGGAACGCCGCCTGCGCGCCCGTGGCCGAACCGCTGCCCGTGCCGACGGCACCGCCCGCCCCGGTGCCCACACCGTCGCCGGAGCCGACCGCGCCGCCCGCTCCGGTGCCTGCCCCCTCACCGTCTCCCACCGGGGAACTCGCCCCAGCCGCCGGGGCGCCGGGGGCGACGCCCGGTCCCACCCCGTCGGCGTCCTCGAGCCCCACCGGGCGCCGACTCTGGCCCCCGGAGCCGGTCACCCGGGCCTCCCCGGCCCCGGCTGGACCCACGTCTCCCGCTACCCCCACGCCCACCGCCGAGCCCACGCCCACGCCCTCGTCCTCGCTCCCCAGCTGGGGCTATCCCGCCTGACCCGCCGGGCGCCTCCACAGCGGGGCCTGCCGGTCCACCGGGGTCCGTGCCGCACGGGGGAGCATGGCCGGCATGCACCCGAGCCGACCGCACCGCGCCGACGACCTCGACCCCGCCCGATACCGGGCCGCCGTCCCGCACCGCCGCCGAGCGCACACCGTTCCCGGCCCCGCCGGGAGCCGGTGCGTCGCCCCGATGCACCCGGTGCGCACGGGGGACCGGTGATGGGCTTCGCGCGCACCTGGGCGGTGGCACTCGTGGGCCTGGACGGGGCGATGGTGGAGGTGGAGGCCGACATCGGCCAGACCCTGCCCGCCTTCTCGATCGTCGGCCTGCCGGACGCGGCCCTCAACGAGGCGCGCGAGCGGCTGCGGGCCGCGGCGCGCAACAGCGGCATGCCGCTGAGCCCGCGCAAGCTCACGGTCAACCTGACCCCCGCGACCCTGCCCAAGCGCGGCTCGCTCTTCGACCTCGCCATCGTCCTGAGCGCGCTGCAGGCCGCCGGCTCCGTGCCCGGCACCGGCCGCACGGTCTTCCTGGCCGAGCTCGGCCTGGACGGGGCGCTGCGCCCGGTGCGCGGGATCCTGCCGGCGGTCATGGCGGCGGTGCGGGCCGGGCACGAGCGGATCGTCGTCTGCGAGGCCAACGCGGCCGAGGCCGCCCTGGTCCCCGGCGCCCGGGTGGCGGGCTACGGCTGTCTCGCCGAGGTGCTCGCCGCCGCCGGCGCGGATCCACAGGGGCTACGCCGCCCCGCACCGGCCGGCGACGACCCCTCCGCGGCCGGTCCCTCCGGGACCGGCGGGACGGCGCCGGAGGGGACGGCCGGGGGACCGGCGGGCCAGGCGGGTCCCGACCTGGCCGACGTCGCCGGTCAGGAGGACGGCCGGCTGGCCCTGGAGATCGCCGCCGCGGGCGGGCACCACCTGCTCATGGTCGGCCCGCCCGGCTCCGGCAAGACGATGCTGGCCGAACGGCTGCCCGGGCTGCTGCCCGACCTCGAGGACGACGCCGCCATGGAGGTCACCGCGATCCACTCCCTCGGCGGCCCTGCGCAGCGGCGCACCGCGCTGATCCGGCGCCCGCCCTTCGAGGCGCCGCACCACACCGTGTCCTCGGCGGCCCTGTTCGGGGGCGGGACGGGGATCCCGCGGCCGGGCGCCGCCTCGCGCGCCCACCACGGCGTGCTGTTCCTCGACGAGGCGCCGGAGTTCGACCGGGGCGTGATCGACGCCCTGCGCCAGCCGCTGGAGAGCGGGCGGGTGACGATCGACCGGGCGGTGGCCTCGGCCGTCTATCCCGCCCGGTTCCAGCTGGTGCTCGCCGCGAACCCGTGCCCGTGCGGGCAGTCCGGAGGCCGCGGGGCGGACTGCACCTGCACCCCGCGCGTGCGCCGGTCGTACTTCGGCAGGCTCAGCGGCCCGCTGCTGGACCGGGTGGACCTGCAGATCTCCGTGCCCAGGGTCTCCTACGGGGAGCTCGCCTCCGGGGCGGGCGGCGCGGAGCCGACCTCCGCCGTCGCCGTCCGGGTCGCCGCCGCCCGCGGCGCGCAGGCCGACCGCCTTCGCCGGCTGGGCCTGCGCACCAACGCCGAGCTCGGGACCGGCATCCTGCACGGGCCCCTGCGCCCGCCGCGGGCCGTCACCGCGCCGCTGGAGCGGGCCATGGACCGCGGGGCCCTGACGGCTCGGGGGCACCAGCGGGTGCTGCGCGTGGCCTGGACGCTCGCGGACCTCGACGGCCGCGGCGCGCCGGCGCCCGACGACGTCGACACCGCCCTGTACTTCCGCTCGCTCGTGCCGGCCTGAGCGCGGCAGCGACCCGACCGCCGAGCAGAGGACCGAGAAGAGGACCGACCATGCACCCCGACCCGTCCGCACCCCGCCCCGCCGACGACGGCGTGCGGCTCGCCCGCGCCGGGCTCTGCCGCCTCGTGGAGCCCACGGACCCCACCGCCATGCTCCTGCTGGCCGCACTCGGACCGGTCGCGGCCCTCGAGGTCGCGGCCGGGCGGCGGGTCGTCGGCGCGGCCGAGCACGCCGCCCTCGTCCGGGCCGGGGCGGAGGCCGGGTACGCCCCCCGGCAGGTCGACCTGCGCCGCGCCCTGGAGCGCTGGTCCGGCCGCGCCGCCGGGCTGGACCCCGCCGCGGACCTCGCCGCGGCGGCCCGGGCCGGGGCGTGGTTCGCGGTGCCGGAGGACCCGGACTGGCCGGCGGCACTGGCCGACCTGGGGCTGTTCCAGCCGGTCGGGCTGTGGGGCCGGGGCCGGCGCCGGCTGCTGCGGTTCCCCGCCGGCCGCGCGGTGGCCGTGGTCGGCTCCCGCGACTGCTCCGGCTACGGCCGCGGGATCGCCCTGGACCTTGCCGGCGCCCTGGCCGCGCGCGGCTGGACCGTGGTCTCCGGGGGCGCCTACGGGATCGACCAGGCCGCCCACACCGCGGCCCTGGCCGCCGGCACGGGCACCCCGCCCACGGTCTCGGTCATGGCCGGCGGCATCGACCGGCTCTATCCGCGCGGCAACGACGAGCTGCTCCGCGGCGTCGAGGCCTCCGGGCTGCTGCTGAGCGAGGCGTCGCCGGGGTGCACGCCCAGCCGCTACCGCTTCCTGCAGCGCAACCGGATCATCGCCGCCCTCTCGGCGGGGACCGTGGTCGTCGAGGCCCGGTGGCGCTCGGGCGCCCAGAACACCGCCCACCACGCGGACGCCCTCAGCCGACCGGTCGGCGCCGTCCCCGGCAGCGTCCTCGCGGGGACCTCCGCCGGGTGCCACCGCCTCGTCCGGGAGGGCAGCGCCGTGCTGGTCACCGACGTCGAGGAGGTGCTGGAGCTGCTCCAGCCGCTGGGCACCGTCGCGGCGGCCGCGGAGCCCGCCGACGCCGGGCAGGAGCGGGCCGCGGTGGTGGACGGGCTCTCGCAGCCCGACCGCGTGCTGCTGGACGCGCTGCCGCTGTCGGCGCGCAGCCGACCGGACCGGCTCGTGCGGGTCGCCGGCCTGTCCGCGCGCGAGGTGCTCGGCGGACTGCGCCGGCTCGAGGAGCGCGGGCTGGCCGAGGAGTCGGAGGAGGGCTGGCGCCGCCGTCGCTAGACTCGCCCCATGAGCACCGCCCCCGCCCCGCTGCCGACGGCCGTGATCCGCGCCCTGGAGCGGTACGCGGAGCACCTGAGGCACGAGCGGGCCCGCAGTCCCCGCACCGTCGGCGCCTACACCTCGGACCTGCGGGCCTTGTTCGCCTGGCTGCACGAGCGGTACGCCGTCGCCACGCCCGCGGCCGTGGACCTGGACATGCTCCGGGCGTGGCTCGCCACCCGGCACGCGGACGGGGCGGGACGCTCCTCGATGGCCCGCTGGACGGCCTCGGTGCGCGGCTTCTTCGGCTGGGCCGCCGCCACCGGACTCGTGGGCGCCGACCCGAGCCTGCGGCTCGTGGCGCCCCGGCGGCAGCGCCACCTCCCGGACGTCGTGCCCGCCGACGGGATGCGGGCCCTGCTCGACGACCTCGCCGGGCGCGCCGCCGACCCGGCCGCCTCCGGGGTGGAGGCCGCACTGAGGGCCCGCGACCGGGCCCTCCTGGAGCTGCTCTACGCCACCGGGGCCCGGGTGAGCGAGCTTGCGGGCGCCGACGTCGACGACCTCGACCGCAGCCGGCGGGTCCTCACCGTGATCGGCAAGGGCGACAAGCAGCGCACCGTGCCGTTCGGCCGTCCCGCCGACGAGGCGCTGCAGACCTGGCTGGACCGCAGACCGCGGCTGGCCACGGCCGGCAGCGGTCCGGCGCTCTTCCTCGGCTCCCGGGGCGGACGGATCGATGTCCGGCAGGTCCGCCGCGTCGTGGAGCGCGAGCTCGGCACGGTCCCGGACACCGCGGCGCGCGGGCCCCACGCGCTGCGCCACTCCGCGGCCACCCACCTCGTGGACGGCGGCGCGGACCTGCGCACCGTGCAGGAGCTGCTGGGCCACGCCTCCGTGGCCACCACGCAGATCTACACGCACGTCTCCGTGGACCGGCTCGGCGCCGTGTACCGCCAGGCGCATCCCCGCGCCTGAGCCCGTGCCGTCCGTGCGCGGGCGCCCGCACGACGCCGCGCAGGTTGACGACCCCGGAAACCGTGCAGTTGAATGAGATGTGTGGTGTATCCACCGTCCCGGACCGGGGCGGCGGATGCGGCACCGGGCGGACCGGACGCCGTGCGGGCCTCGAATCCCCGCGGGACACCGGCCGGCCGCACAATCGCATCGCCCGGGAACGGCCCGCACGCCGCGGCCGGGCAGGTGGGGCCGTCGCTGTGCAGGACGTTGGGGAAGACGTACCTACACGACGGAGGAGCAGGTCATGTCTTCACCCACCACGCGCGGAGTGCTCTACGTGCACTCCGCGCCACAGGCGCTGTGCCCGCACATCCAGTGGGCGCTGGAGTCGGTCGCGCGCCAGCGCACGGAGCTCGAGTGGACCCAGCAGAACGCCGAACCGGGCGCGGTGCGCGCCGAGCTGGAGTGGTCGGGCCCCGCCGGCACCGGCGCGCTGCTGGCCTCGGCCCTGCGCACGATGGGCCGGCTGCGGTTCGAGGTGACGGAGAACCCCTCCCGCGGCCACGACGGCGCGCGCTGGTCCTTCACCCCCGAGCTCGGGATCTTCCACGCCACCACGGACGCCGCCGGCAACATCATGGTCTCCGAGGACCGGATCCGCTACGCCTACGAGACCGCGGCCGGCAATCCGCTGCTGGTGATCAACGAGCTCTCGCTGGCCCTCGGCGAGGCCTGGGACGAGGAGCTGGAGCCGTTCCGGCACGCCGCGGAGGGCGCCCCGGTGCGCTGGCTGCACCGGGTCGGCTGAGCCCGTCCGGTCCGGCTCCGCCTCCGGGAGCCGGACACGCCATGAGGGTCGCCCCGCGCTGCGGGGCGACCCTCGTGGCGTGTGCCGGATGGATCGGTCGAACCGGTCAGACCGTGCGGAACGCGGCGACGGCGTTGTGCCCGCCGAAGCCGAAGGAGTTGGACACGGCGACGAAGTCCCCGGCCGGCAGCTCCCGGGCGTCCGTGACGACGTCGAGGTCGATCTCCGGGTCCTGGTTCTCCAGGTTGATGGTGCACGGCGCGGTGCGGTGGTGCACGGCGAGGACGGTCAGCACGGCCTCCACGGCGCCGGAGCCGCCCAGCAGGTGCCCGGTCATGGACTTGGTGGCGGAGACGCACATATCGTCCACGGCCGAGCCGAAGGCCCGCCGCAGGGCACCGGCCTCGGGGGCGTCGCCCCGGGGGGTGGAGGTGGCGTGGGCGTTGACGTGCCGGATGTCGGCCGGGGCGAAGCCGCCGGTCTGCATGGCCTCGTCGAGGGCGCGGGCCGCGCCGCGGCCCTCGTCGTCGGGCGCGGTGATGTGGTAGGCGTCGGAGGTCAGGCCGGCTCCGGCCAGCTCCGCGTAGACGCGGGCGCCGCGGGCCGCGGCGTGCTCCTCGGACTCGAGCACCACGGCGCCGGCGCCCTCGCCCATCACGAAGCCGTCGCGGGCCGTGTCGTAGGGCCGGGACGCGCGCTGGGGCTCGTCGTTGCGCTTGGACAGCGCCTGCATGGAGGAGAACGCGGCGATGGTCACGGGGTGGATCGCGGACTCGGCCCCGCCGACCACCACGAGGTCCGCCTTGCCGGAGCGGATGAGGTTCATGCCCTGGTAGAACGCCTCCGTGCCGGAGGCGCAGGCCGAGACGGGGGTGATCGAGGCGGCGCGGGCCTTGAGGTCCATGCCGACGGCCGCGGCGTTGCCGTTGGGCATGAGCATGGGCACGGTCAGCGGCATGACGCGGCGGGCCCCGCGCTTCTGCAGGGTGTCGTAGGCGTCGAGCAGGGTCCAGACGCCGCCGATGCCGGTGCCGAAGGCGACCGCGAAACGGTCGGGGTCGACCTCCTCGGAGTCCTCGGCGTTGGAGCCGGAGAACCCGGCGTCCGCCCAGGCCTCGCGGGCGGCGATGACCGACAGCTGACCCGAGGGGTCCAGGCGCTTGGCCTCCACCCGGGAGAGCACCTCCCCGGCGGGGGTCGAGACGGGCGCGGCGATCCGCACGCTGAGATCGTAGGTGTCCACCCAGTCGTGCTCGATGGCGCGGACACCGGAGACGCCGGTGGTGGCGCTGCGCCACAGCTCGGGGACGGTGCCACCGATCGGGGTGGTGGCACCGAGGCCGGTGACGACTACTTTGCGGGTCATGACTGCACTTCCTCGTGTCCTGGGATGAAGCGGTGGGCGGCCCGCCCGGGTGCGGGTCGGCGGGACGCGGCGGTTCCTGCGCCCCGCCGCGTCCCGCTGACGACCGGCCGGATCAGGCCTGGGCGTTGTCGATGAAGTTGACGGCGTCCTCGACGGTCTTGAGGTTCTTGACCTCCTCGTCGGGGATGGTCACGTCGAACTTCTCCTCGGCGTTGACGACGATGGTCATCATCGAGATGGAGTCGATGTCCAGGTCCTCGGTGAAGGACTTCTCGAGCTGGACCGCCTCGGTCTCCAGACCGGTCTCCTCGTTGACGATCTCCGCCAGGCCGGTCAGGATTTCCTCTTTGCTCGCCATGGTGGCTTCCTTTCTCTGCGGCTGCCGGGGCAGCCGGTGGTGACGGGCGCTCCCGGACGGGTGCCGGGCGCGTCTGTCCCGGTCAGGCCGTGCGGCCGGGCCGGGGGACATCGGGTGTGCGGTTCAACCCTACGACGAGTCGCAGCGGCCCCGCGCCGCCGGGGATCAGGGGAGGACGACGACCTGCGCCCCGTAGACCAGCCCGGCGCCGAAGCCGATCTGCAGGGCCAGCTTGCCGGACAGCTCCGGGTGCTCGGCGAGCAGCCGGTGCGTGGCCAGCGGGACGGACGCGGCGGAGGTGTTGCCGGCGTCGGCGATGTCCCGGGCGATGACCACGGAGTCCGGTAGCTTGAGGGTCTTGGCCATCTGGTCGATGATGCGCATGTTCGCCTGGTGCGGGATGAAGGCGCTGAGGTCCTCGGGGCCCACCCCGGCCACGTCCATGGCCTCCTGGGCCCGCTTGGCGACCTCCCACGAGGCCCAGCGGAAGACCGTCTGGCCGTCCTGGCGCAGGGTGGGCCACAGGGTCGCGTCCTCGCGCATCTCACCGGTCTCCGGGTCGAGCAGGTCGGGGGCGGGGGTGCGCTCCCGGCCCTGCTCCACGGCGCGGATGTCGGTGAGCGGGTGGGTCATCCGGATGGCGTCCCACTTGGAGCCGTCCGAGCCCCACACGGACGGGCCGATGCCGGGGGTCTCGGAGCGGCCGACCACCGCGGCGCCGGCGCCGTCGCCGAGCAGGAACGAGATGGAGCGCTCGCCGTTGTCGATGACGTCGGAGAGCTTCTCCACGCCGATGACCAGCACGTAGTCGGCCGCCCCGGAGCGCACCAGGGCGTCGGCCTGGGCGATGCCGTAGCAGTACCCGGCGCAGGCCGCGGAGATGTCGAAGGCGGGGGCCGGGGTGGCTCCCAGCCGGTCGGCGAGGGCCGCGGCCGCCGAGGGGGTCAGGTAGGGGAAGGAGATCGTGGAGACGATCACCCCGCCCAGCTGCCCGGCCTCGATCCCGGCGGCGGCCAGTGCCTCGCGGGCGGCGAGCTCGGACATGTCGAGCACGCTCACCTCCTCGGCGGCGCGGTGCCGGGTCCTGATGCCGGTGCGCTGCTGGATCCACTCGTCCGAGGACTCGATCCACTGGCACACGTCGTCGTTGGTCACGACCACGTCCGGGCGGTAGACCCCGAGGCCGAGGATGCGGGAGTGCGCGTTGGTCTGCTGCTGCTTCAGGGTCACCACAGGGGTCGTTGCTCCTTCGTGCGGCCGGGCGCGGCGGTCGGGCCTGCTGGGCGGGGCGGGGCGGCTGCTCCGGCCTCGGGACGTGCTGCGCACCGGGTGCGCGGGCGGACGTCAGACAAGAATACTCCGGGCCTGCTCCAGGTCCTCCGCGGAGTTCACGGCCAGCGCCGGGACGCCCTTCATGCCCCGCTTGGCCAGGCCGACCAGGGTGCCGGCCGGCGGCAGCTCGACGAGCTGCCCGACGCCGCGCTCCAGCAGCGTCTGCATGCACAGGTCCCAGCGGACCGGGCGGCAGACCTGGGCCACGAGCGCGTCGAGGGCCGCCGCGCCGGAGGCGACGGGGGCGCCGTCGGCGTTGGAGAGCAGGGGGTGCACGGGGTCGGCGGGGGACAGGCCCGCCACGAGCTCGCGCAGGGGCTCCAGGGCCGGGGCCATGTGCTCGGTGTGGAACGCCCCGGCGACCTTCAGGGGCACGACGCGCGCCCGGGCGGGCGGGTGCTCGGCGAGGGCGGCGAGCTGCTCGAGCGTGCCGGCGGCGACGATCTGCCCGCCGCCGTTGGCGTTGGCGGCGGTGAGCCCGGCCGCACCGATGGCGTCGCGGACCTCGTCCTCCTTCCCGCCCAGGACGGCGCTCATGCCGGTGGGCACGGCGGCGGCGGCCTCGGCCATGGCGTTGGCGCGGGTCCGGACGAACGCCATCGCGTCCTCCTCGGTGAGCACGCCGGCCAGGGCGGCGGCGGTGATCTCCCCGACGGAGTGCCCCGCGAGGACCAGGTCCTCCCGTCCGGCGCCGATCCGGTCGGCCAGCAGCCGGCCGGCCACGAGCCCGGCGGCCACGATGAGCGGCTGGGCCACGGCGGTGTCCTTGATGGTCTCCTCGTCCGCCTCGGTCCCGTAGTGCACGAGGTCCAGGCCGGCGGCCTCACCCAGCCGCTCGAGGTGGGGGCGCACGCCGTCGAGGGCGAGCCACTCGGTGAGGAAGCCGGGTTTCTGGGAGCCCTGTCCGGGGCAGACGATCGCGATCACCCTCACAGCTTGGCAAGGAAGCCGCGCCCGGCGCGGGCGCGGAGACCACCAACCCGCGCGGTGCTGTTTGTAGGGAAGCTACAAGACCGGCGCCGCGGCGGGTGCGGAGGTGTCGAGCGGGGCGCAGGAGTCGGCCAGCCGCCCGGCGAGCAGGGCGCAGTGCAGCACGAACGCGTCCCGGGGCACCAGCGGGTCCCAGCCGGTGAGGTCGCAGATCCGGCGCAGCCGGTAGCGGACCGTGTTCGCGTGGACGAACAGCTCCCGGGCGGTGGCCTCCAGGGAGTGGCCCACGGAGACGTAGGCGGACAGGGTCTCGGCCAGCCCGGTGGCCGAGCGGGTCAGCGGGCGGTACACCGACTCGATCATCGCCGCGCGCGCGGCCTCGTCCCCGGCCATGGCCCGCTCGGGCCACAGGTCCTCGGAGTGCACCGGGCGCGGCGCGGCCGGCCAGGCCGGGGCCACGGACAGGGCCGCGTGGGCGAGCCGGGCGGAGCGGCCCGCCTCGAAGATCGTGGGGGACTCCGGGCCGTAGGCGACCGGGCCGGGCCCGAACGCGGCGGTGAGCTTCTCCAGGGCGGTCTCGCGCTCGAGCAGACCGCCGAGGATGAGCACCAGCCGGTCGCCCTGGATGGAGACGAGGGAGTCCTGGGCGTGGCGGGCCGCCAGCCGCCGCAGCCGGGCCACCGTGGCGGGGCCGGTGGCCTCCGGCGCGGAACCGGTGAGCACGGTCACCGGCCCGGTCGAGGCCCAGCCCAGGGCCGCGACCCGGGAGCGCAGGGAGTCGGAGTGCTCACCCCGCAGGATCCCGTCGACCACCAGGGACTCCAGGCGGGCGTCCCAGGACCCCCGGTTCTCGGCGGCCCGCGCGTAGACGTCGGCGGCGGCGAAGGCGATCTCCCTCGAGTACCGCAGCACGGCCTCGCGCAGCGCGGCCTCGTCGTGGTGCTTGGCGAGCTCGGGGACCTTCTCCTCGACCACGTCGACCACGATTCGCAGCAGCTGCAGCGCGTGCTGCAGCGAGATGGACCGGGTCAGCTCGGTCGGGGCGCTGCGGAAGACCTGCGTGAGCACCCACAGGGGCTCCTCCGGGTCCTCGTACCAGCGCACGAAGGAGGTGATGCCGCGCTGGGCCACGAGCCCCAGCTCGGAGCGCTCGTCGGCGCGCAGCTCCTCGAACCAGCCGAGGTCCGTCTCGAGGCGCCGGGTGGCGACCGTCGAGATCGCCCCCAGGTTCGCCTTGAGGTTCTCGAGGGTCTTCGGGTGCGGCGGGGTGACCGGACGGGACCTGTCGGTGGGCCGCTTGCGCGAGGGGCGCAGCCAGCGCGTGGTGGTGTTCCCGTCCTGTCCTGCCATGCCCCCGAGCTTAGAGCACGCCTCCGCCCGCCCCCGACCGTGACGACGACGGCGCCCCGCCCACCCGCACGGGGGGCCGGGGCGCCGTCGGGCGCCGGTGGGCTCGGCTCAGGCGTCGCCGCCGGCGTTGCCCGAGGTCCCGGCGTTGACGTCGTGCAGGCGGTACTTCTCGATCGCCTCGCCCGGGGTGCGCCAGTCGACCTCGCCCCGCTTGGCGAGCATCTCCAGCGCGCGCACCACCATGGAGTGCGAGTCCACGTGGAAGAAGCGGCGCGCGCCCTGCCGGGTGTCGGCGAAGCCGAAGCCGTCGGTGCCGAGGGTGGCGAAGTCGTTGGGCACGAACTGGCGGATCATGTCCGGCAGGTCCGAGCTGAAGTCCGACGACGCCACGATCGGCCCGGTCGCCCCGGCGAGCTGCTGGGCCACGAACGGCGTCCGCGTCCCCTCGCCCGGGTCGAGGAAGGACTCCTTCTCGGCGGCGAGCCCGTCGCGGCGCAGCTGCACCCACGAGGTGACCGACCACACGTCCGCGGAGACGCCCCAGTCCTCGGCGAGCATCCGCTGGGCGTCCAGGGCCCAGGGCACGGCCACGCCGGAGGCGAGCAGCTGCGCCCGGGGCCCGTCCTTCTCGGCGGGCTTGAGCAGGTAGATGCCCTTGAGGATGCCCTCCACGTCCACGTCCTCCGGCTCGGCCGGCTGCTGGTAGGGCTCGTTGTAGACCGTCAGGTAGTACATGACGTCGTGGTCCTCGTCCCGGGTCCCGTACATGTGCTCGATCCCGCGCCGGACGATGTGGGCGATCTCGTAGCCGTAGGCCGGGTCGTAGTGGACCACCGCGGGGTTGGTCGAGGCCAGGATCGGGGAGTGGCCGTCGGCGTGCTGGAGCCCCTCGCCGGTGAGCGTGGTGCGCCCGGCGGTCGCGCCGATGAGGAAGCCGCGGGTCAGCTGGTCGGCGGCCGCCCAGAACTCGTCGGCCGTGCGCTGGAAGCCGAACATCGAGTAGTAGATGTAGACCGGGATCATCGGCTCGCCGTGGGTGGCGTAGGAGGTGCCGGCGGCGGTGAACGCCGCGCTCGCACCGGCCTCGTTGATCCCGGGGTGCAGGATGACGCCCTGCTCGGACTCCTTGTAGGCGAGCATGAGCTCGCGGTCCACGGAGAGGTAGTTCTGCCCGTTGGGGTTGTAGATCTTCGCCGTGGGGAAGAACGAGTCCATTCCGAAGGTGCGGGCCTCGTCCGGGATGATCGGCACGATCCGGTGGCCGAAGTCCTTCTCCCGCAGGAGGTCCTTGAGGATGCGCACGAAGGCCATGGTGGTGGCGGCCATCTGCTTGCCCGAGCCCTTCTTGGCGGACTTGTAGGCCGCGTCGGTGGGCAGCGTGATCTCCTGCTGCTGGTGCGGGCGGTCCGGGACGAACCCGCCCAGCTCCCGGCGCCGCTCCAGGAGGTACTTGATCTCCGGGGCGTCGGGGCCCGGGTGGTAGTAGGGGGCGTTGTAGAGGTCGTCCTCGATCTGCGCGTCGGAGACCGGGATGCGCAGGTGGTCGCGGAAGGCCTTGAGGTCCTCCAGGGTCAGCTTCTTCATCTGGTGGGTGGCGTTGCGGGCCTCGAAGTGGCTGCCCAGCCCGTAGCCCTTGACGCCCTGGGCCAGGATGACGGTGGGCTGGCCCTTGTGCTCCACGGCGGCCTTGTAGGCGGCGTAGACCTTGTGGTAGTCGTGCGCGCCGCGCTTGAGCTCCCAGATCTCGTCGTCGCTCATGTCCGCCACGAGCTCCTTGGTGGCCGGGGACTTGCCGAAGAAGTGGTCGCGGATGAACCCGCCGGACTCCGCCTTGTAGGTCTGGTAGTCGCCGTCGAGGGTCTCGTTCATAACCCGCACCAGCTCGCCGTCCCGGTCCTTGGCGAGCAGCTGGTCCCACTCCCGGCCCCAGAGGACCTTGATGACGTTCCAGCCGGCGCCGCGGAAGAAGGCCTCCAGCTCCTGGACGATCTTGCCGTTGCCGCGCACCGGCCCGTCCAGGCGCTGCAGGTTGCAGTTGACCACGAAGGTGAGGTTGTCCAGCTTGTCGTTGGCGGCCAGCTGCAGCGCGCCGCGGCTCTCCACCTCGTCCATCTCACCGTCGCCCAGGAAGGCCCAGACGCGCTGGTCGGAGGTGTCCTTGACGCCGCGGTTGTGCAGGTAGCGGTTGAACTGGGCCTGGTAGATCGCGTTGAGGGGACCGATGCCCATCGAGACGGTGGGGAACTGCCAGAAGTCCGGCATCGACCGCGGGTGGGGGTAGGAGGACAGCCCGTGGGGCGCCTTCGTCTTCTCCTGGCGGAACGCGTCCAGCTGCTCCTCGGTGAGCCGGCCCTCCAGGTAGGCGCGCGCGTAGTTGCCCGGGGCCGAGTGGCCCTGCCAGAACACCTGGTCGCCGCCGCCGGGGTGCTCGGGGCCGCGGAAGAAGTGGTTGAGCCCCACCTCGTAGAGGGTGGCCACGCCGGCGTAGGAGGAGATGTGCCCGCCCACCCCGATCTCGGGCCGCTGGGCGCGGTGCACCATCACGGCCGCGTTCCAGCGCAGGTACGCCCGGTAGCGCCGCTCGACCTCCTCGTCGCCGGGGAACTCCGGCTCCTGGTCCACGGGGATCGAGTTGACGTAGTCGGTGGTGGTCACCATCGGCACGCCCACGCTCTTGGCGCCGGCGTGCTGGAGCAGGGCGCGCATGATGTACTGCGCCCGTTCCGTGCCCTGCGTCTCGATCAGGCCCTCGAAGGACTCGATCCACTCCCGGGTCTCCTCGGTGTCGGAGTCCTTGAAGTTGTTGGTCAAGCCACTGAGGATGTGGTGGTTGCTGGATGAAGGCACGTTGAACCTCTCTTCGTCGAGTTGCCGGGCGGACCCGGGCGAGCGCACGCGCGAGCGCGGCCGGGCTGTTTCCGACAGTCTCAAAATACCCGCCGACCGTTCCGCTTCCCGGGCGCCACCCGAGGGGTGGGGCGTCCGGGGACCGGCCCGCCGCGCGGATCGCGCCGGCGGGGTCTTCCAGGCGTACGGGGTGTCTGTTGGCACCATGTTTCCACACCCGGGACGGACCGTCACACGCGGGCGCGGCCCACGATTCGGGGGGCCGTCACCGTGCGGGAGCTTGAAAGCGACCCTGATCCGGTGTTGTCTGGGGGATGAAGCCGGTATCCGGCCCGCCACCGTGCCCCCGCGGTCCGCCGACGGGCAGGCGGAGCCCCGCACCGGTCGGCAGTGCGCGGTCGCTCGTCGGCCCGATCCCAGAAGGAGCAAGAACAGTGAGCGAGGCCAAGACCACCGCGGGCGACGCGGTAGTCCAGCTCGGTTTCAAGGATGGCGACTACATCCAGGAGTTCGGATACGACGAGGACGTCGACCTCGACCTGAGGGAGGGCATCGAGGAACTGATCGGTGCCGATCTGCTCGACGAGGAGGACCAGGAGGTCGTCGACGGCGTGCTGCTGTGGTTCCGCGAGGGCGACGGCGACCTCGTGGACACCCTGGTGGACGTCCAGACCACGCTCGACGACGGCGGCGTGGTGTGGGTGCTCACCCCGAAGGCCGGGCGGGACGGCTACGTGCCGCCCGCCGAGGTCCAGGAGGCGGCGCCCACGGCGGGGCTGCACGTCACCACGACCGCGCGGGTCAGCGCGGACTGGGCCGCGACCCGCCTCATGCCCAAGCGCAACGTCTGAGCACGCGCCCCGGCGCGCCCACCACAGGAGAGCCTCCATGCCCGAGATCGGCGACACCGCCCCGGACTTCACGCTGCCGAACCAGTACGGCGAGCCGATCACCCTGAGCGGACTGCGGGGCGGGCCCGTGAGCATCGTCTTCTACCCGTTCGCCTTCTCCGGGACCTGCACCGGCGAGCTGTGCCGGCTCCAGGACAACCTGGCGGTGTTCGACGACGCCGGCGTGCGGCTGCTGGCGGTGTCCGTGGACTCCAAGTACGCCCTGCGGGCGTTCGCGCGCGAGGAGTCCTTCGAGTTCGACCTGCTCTCGGACTTCTGGCCGCACGGGGCCGTGGCCGAGCGCTACGGCGTCTTCGACCCCGTGGCGGGGCAGGCGGAGCGGGCGACGTTCGTGCTCGACGCCCAGGGCGTCGTCGTGGACGCCTTCCGGGCCGAGCCCGGCACGCCGCGTGAGCTCGAGGCCTACCGCGCCGCCCTGGCCAAGCTGCCGGCCTGAGGCACCGTCCGAGCGAGCACCGATGCCCACCGTGCGCGCCGGCTACGGCGCCCCCGTCGATCCCGGCCAATTCCCCGACCCCGACGCCACGGGCCTGGACGAGGGGCTCGACGCCGCCGTCCCCCTGCTGGCCGGGCGCCGGACCGCGGTGCTCACGGGCGCGGGGATCAGCACCGACTCCGGGATCCCGGACTACCGCGGCCCCGGTTCGGCCCCGCGCACCCCGATGACCTTCCAGGAGTTCATGGGCAGCCCGGCGATGCGCAGCCACTACTGGGCGCGCAACCAGTACGGCTGGCGGCACCTCGAGCGGGCCGACCCCAACCCCGGCCACCGGGTCCTCGCCCGGCTGGAGGGCGCCGGGGCGGTCGCCGGCGTGGTCACGCAGAACATCGACCGCCTGCACCAGGCGGCGGGCTCCCTCAACGTGGTGGACCTGCACGGGCGCTTCACCCGCGTGCTGTGCATGCGGTGCGGCACACGGATCCCGCGGGCGGTGCTCTCCGACCTCTTCGACGGGCTCAACCCCGGCTTCTACGACTCGATCGGCTCCCCCGAGGACATCGAGTTCGCCCCGGACGCCGATGCGGTGCTGCCGCGCACGGCGGGCTTCCGGGTGCCGGACTGCCCCGTCTGCGGCGGGATCCTCAAGCCCGACGTCGTCTTCTTCGGCGAGAACGCCCCGCGGCACCGTGTCCTGCGGGCGCTGCGGATGGTGGACACCGCCGACGCGCTCCTGGTGGTCGGCTCCTCCCTGACCGTGAACTCGGGCCGCCGGTTCGTCCGGCACGCCGGGCGCGCCGGGGTGCCCGTGCTGATCGTCAACCACGGCCGGACCCGCGGCGACGCCGCGGCCCGGGTGAAGGTCGACGCCTCCGCCACCGAGTTCCTGCTCCGGCTCGAAGCGCGACTCGCCCACCCGTAGAATGGTGCCCGGATGTGGTGAACGCCACATCGCCGAGGGGCACCCGACATGGTTACCGGCTGGTAGCAAAGGGTAGCCTGTTCGGGAACCGGGTGCTGGCGGTTGCGCAAACCGTCCACCCGGTTGTCAGGGTCTTTAGCTCAGCTGGTAGAGCGCTACGTTTACACCGTAGATGTCATCGGTTCGATCCCGGTAGGACCCACGTGCCGCACGGGTCGCGGGAGCCGGCCGCGGCTAGCGGAAGTACACGTGCTTGCCCCCCGGCAGCCTGCACACGACCACGAGGCTTCCTCCGCGGTCCGCCTTCCGGGCCTTCTTGACGTAGGCGGAGGCCTTTCCGCCGCACAGCCGCGCCGCCCGCTCGCTGGCGCGATCGACCGTGGCCTCGTCGAGCACCGCCGTGCCGCCCACGACCACGTCCACCCTGCCGTCGGCGGCGGCGGCCGGTGCGACCCCGGTGCCCGCCCACAGGGCGGCACCCACCACGGCCCCGATCGCCGTTCTCCTCCACCCCTGCATCCCTACCCCCTGGGCTCCGCTGCGGTGGCACCACCGTAGGGCCTGGGAGCCGCTGCGCGGGGTTTGTGACACCGGGTGTCCGGCGGGCGGTCCGCCGGGGCCCGCGCGCGGGGCGCGGGGAGGGGCCCGGACGGAGCCGCCCGCCAGGGTTTGTAGGCTGGGGGCATGGCAGCAGAACAGAAAGCTCAGATCGGCGTGACCGGCCTCGCGGTCATGGGCGCCAACCTCGCCCGCAACTTCGCCCGGCACGGGTACACCGTCGCCCTCCACAACCGTTCCGTCGGCAAGACCGACGCCCTCCTCGAGGCCCACGGGTCCGAGGGGAACTTCATCCGCACCGAGACCCTCCAGGAGCTCGTCGACTCCCTCGAGACCCCCCGCCGGATCCTGGTGATGGTCAAGGCCGGGGCGCCGGTGGACGCGGTGATCGAGCAGCTCGTGCCGCTGCTGGAGAAGGACGACATCATCATCGACGGCGGCAACTCCTACTTCCAGGACACCCGGCGCCGTGAGCGGGAGCTGGCCGCGCAGGGCATCGACTTCGTCGGCGTCGGCGTCTCGGGCGGGGAGGAGGGCGCCCTGCTCGGGCCGTCCATCATGCCCGGCGGCCCGCGCAAGTCCTACGACGCGCTGGGGCCGCTGCTGGAGGACATCGCCGCCAAGGCGGAGGACGGCAAGCCGTGCTGCGCCTGGATCGACACGGACGGCGCCGGCCACTTCGTGAAGATGGTGCACAACGGCATCGAGTACGCCGACATGCAGGTCATCGGCGAGGCGCACGAGCTGCTGCGCGCCGTCGCAGGGCTCGAGCCGGGTGAGCAGTCCGAGGTCTTCGAGCAGTGGAACACCACGGAGCTGGCCTCCTACCTCATCGAGATCACCGCTCACGTGCTGCGCCAGGTCGACGCCCGCACCGGCCGGCCGCTGGTGGACGTGATCGTCGACGCCGCGGGCCAGAAGGGCACCGGCCGCTGGACCGTCCAGGAGGCCCTCGAGCTCGGCTCGCCGGTCACCGCGATCGCCGAGTCCGTCTTCGCCCGCGCACTGTCCTCCGCCGAGCCCGCGATGCGCCTGGAGGCCCAGCAGGTGCTGCCGGCCGGCATCGGCGGGACTACCGAGGACGTCGTGCACGACCCCGAGTTCGTCGAGGACGTGCGCAAGGCCCTCTACGCCTCCAAGCTGGTCTCCTACGCCCAGGGCCTGGACATGCTCACGATGGCCGGGGCGGAGTACGGCTGGGACCTCGACCTGGCGACCATCGCGTCGCTGTGGCGGGAGGGCTGCATCATCCGGGCGCAGCTGCTGGAGGTCATCATGGAGGCCTACCAGGGGGACGCGGCGCCCGCGAACCTGCTGTTCGCCCCCCAGTTCGTCGCCGCGGTCGAGGACGCCCTGCCGTCCTGGCGCCGGGTGGTGGCGCGGGCGGTGGAGCGCGGGATCCCGGCGCCGGTGTTCGCCTCCACCCTGAACTACTACGACTCCCTGCGCCGCCCGCGGCTCAACGCGGCCCTGACCCAGGGGCTGCGCGACTACTTCGGGGCGCACACCTACCGGCGCACCGACGACGCCGAGGGCGTCTACCACACCCTGTGGTCCGGGGACCGCTCCGAGGTCGTCGCCTAGCCACGGCCGCACGCCGGCGCCCGGCCGGCACACGGGAGGGCCGCGCACCGTCGGGTGCGCGGCCCTCCTGCGTCGCCGTGTCCGACGCGGCCCGGACTGGTACCGCCTAGATCCACATCGCGGGGTCGATGTAGGCGGAGGGGTCCACCAGTGGCTGCTGCTTCTCCGGGGTGCGCGGGCGGACCTTGCCGGGGATCCCGGTCACGATCGCGTCCTCGGGCACGTCCTTGACCACCACGGCGTTGGCGCCGACCGCGGAGTCCGCCCCGATCTCCACGGGCCCGAGGATCTTCGCCCCGGCGCCGATCACCACGCGGTCGCCCACGGTGGGGTGGCGCTTGACCTTCTCCAGGGACCGGCCGCCGAGGGTGACCCCGTGGTAGATCATCACGTCCTCACCGATCTCGGCGGTCTCCCCGATGACCACGCCCATGCCGTGGTCGATGAAGAAGCGACGGCCGATGACGGCGCCGGGGTGGATCTCGACGCCCGTGAGGAACCGGCCGAGCTGGGAGACCGTCCGGGCGAGCAGCCGCCGTTCCGGGTGCTGCCACAGCAGGTGCGAGAGGCGGTGGATCCAGATGGCGTGCAGACCCGAGTAGTTGAGGGCGATCTCCAGCCGGGAGCGGGCGGCGGGATCGTGCGTGCGGGCCGTCTGCAGGTCCTCGGCGAGTCTGCTCCAGAAACTCAAGGTCTACCTCTGTTCTTCCGGGGGTCGGTTCTTCCGGGGGCGGTCCCGTCGGCCCGTGGACCGAGGGGACCGGCTGCGGGGTGCGAACCGGAACGACCCGCCCACCTCCGGGGCAACGCCGCCGGGCGGCGGCGCTATTCCCGGGGATGGGCGGGTCGTGGGCGCGGTAGGCCCGGGGCGGGTCAGCCGCGGATGTCCTCGTAGAGCAGCGTCGAGATGTAGCGCTCGCCGAAGTCGCACACGATCGCCACGATCAGCTTGTCCCGGTTCTCCTCCTTGGCGGCCTCCTGCAGGGCGGCCCACACGATGGCGCCCGAGGAGATGCCGCCGAGGATGCCCTCCTGGGTGCCCAGCTCACGGGCCACGCGCACGGAGTCCTCGACGGTCACGTCGTAGACGTCGTCGTAGATCTCCCGGTCGAGGTTGTCCGGGACGAAGTTCGCGCCCAGGCCCTGGATCTTGTGGGGGCCGGCCTTGCCCTGGGTCAGCAGCGGGGAGTCGGCCGGCTCGACCACGACGAGGCGGATGTCCGGCTTCTGCTCGCGCAGGTACCGGCCCGCGCCCGTGATGGTGCCGCCGGTGCCCACGCCGGAGACGAAGACGTCGACCTCGCCGTCGGTGTCCTCCCAGACCTCGGGGCCGGTGGTCGCGTAGTGCACCGCCGGGTTGGCCTCGTTGGCGAACTGCTTGGCCAGCACGGCGTTGTCCGTGGAGTCGACGATCTCCTGGGCCTTCTCCACGGCGCCGCGCATGCCCTCCGCGCCCGGGGTGAGCACGATCTGGGCGCCGTAGGCGCGCAGCATGACCCGGCGCTCCGTGGACATGGTCTCGGGCATGGTCAGGATGACCTTGTAGCCGCGGGCCGCGCCGACCATGGCCAGGGCGATGCCCGTGTTCCCGGAGGTGCCCTCCACGATCGTGCCGCCCGGCTTGAGCTGGCCGGACTTCTCCGCGGCGTCGATGATCGCCACGCCGATCCGGTCCTTGACCGAGTTGGCCGGGTTGTAGAACTCCAGCTTCACGGCGACGTTGCCGGGCAGGCCCTCGTCGAGGCGGTTCAGGTGGACGAGCGGGGTGCGGCCCACGATCTCGGTGACGTCGTTGTAGATCTTCGCCATGTGCGTACCTCGGTTTCTGCGTGGTCGGTTCTCTGTCGGATCAGGACGTTCTCCTGGGCGGCCGGGGCGCTGGGGGTGCCCGCGGCGGCGCGGTCCTAGCTCAGCCTAGCCAGGCGGTGCAACTGCTACTACGCGGTAAGCCACGAGGAGTAACGTTGCCGGACCTTGGCCAGCTTGGGATTGATGATCACCTGGCAGTACCCGTTCCAGGGCTGCTCGGCGTAGAAGTCCTGGTGCTCGGGCTCGGCCTCCCAGAACGTGCCCAGGGGCTCGAGGGTGGTGACGATCGGGCGGTCCCACAGCGGCTGCGTGCGCTCCACGGCGGCCGCGAACAGCTCCCGCTGGGCCTCGTCGGCCCAGAACATCGCGGAGCGGTACTGGGTGCCGACGTCGTAGCCCTGCCGGTTGAGGGTCGTGGGGTCGTGGCCCGTGAAGAAGAGGTCGAGGATCACGTCCGCCGGCACCACGGAGGGGTCGAAGGTCACGGCGACCGCCTCGGCGTGCCCGGTGCTGCCGGAGCAGACCTCGTAGTAGGTGGGACGGTCCGTGGCGCCGCCGGTGTAGCCGGAGACCACGGAGGTGACACCCCGCGTGATCCGGTACACCGCGTCGAGGCACCAGAAGCACCCGCCCGCGAGCACGAAGGTCACGGAGGCGGGACGGTCGTCGGGGACGGGGCGTGCGTCGTCGAACTCGGGGAAGGCCATGCCCCGTACAACACCGCGCCGCGCGCAACATTCCCGCGCCCCCGCCCCGACCCGCCCGGGCCGCCGACGCACGGCCTCCTAGACTGGGCCCATGAGCCAGCTGAGCACGTCCCCGCCCGGGCCCGCCCCCACGCTGTCGGAGGTGCTCGAGGTCGTCGAGGAGCTCTGGCCGCTGCACCTGCAGGAGCCCTGGGACGCCAGCGGGCTCGTCACCGGGCGCCCGGAGCAGCCCGTGCGCCGGATCCTCCTCGCCGTGGACCCGGTGGCCGACGTGGTGGCCGAGGCCGTGTCCACCGGCACCGACCTGCTCCTCACCCACCACCCGCTGCTGCTGCGCGGCGTCACCTCCGTGGCCGCGGACGGCGCCAAGGGCGCGGTGGTGCACGAGCTCATCGAGCACCGGTGCGCCCTGCTCGCCTGCCACACCAACGCGGACTCCGCCCCGGACGGCGTCTCGGACGCCGTGGCCCGCGCCGCCGGGCTCACGACGACGACGCCGCTGACCCCGCACCCCGCCGATCCCGCCGTGGGCATCGGCCGGGTGGGCGAGCTGCCCGAGCCGGTGTCGCTGGGGCAGCTGGCGCGGCGCCTGGCCGCCGCCGTCCCGGCCACCGCCCACGGGGTCCGCGTGGCGGGGGACCCGGACACCCCGGTGCGCCGCGTCGCGGTGTGCGGCGGGGCGGGGGACTCCCTGTTCGACGCCGTGCGGGCCAGCGGCGCCGACGTCTACGTCACCGCGGACCTGCGCCACCACCCCGCCTCCGAGGCCCGCGAGGCGGCCCTCGGACCGGGCGGGGGCGGCACGCCCTGTCTCGTGGACCTCTCCCACTTCGCCAGCGAGTGGCTGTGGCTGCCCGTGGGCGCGGCGGCGCTGCGCGCGGCGCTCGCCGCGCGCGGGCACGAGGTGGCGGTCGAGGTCTCGGTGCGGCGCTCCGACCCGTGGGACTTCCGCGTCGACCACCCCGACCACGAGTACCTGAGTGCCCACGAGCGCGGGCCGGTCGGCCGGCCCGCCCGCGCCGCCGAGGGCCGCCCCGCCGACGACCGCCCCGCCCCGACCGCAGGAGGACCAGCATGAGCACCGCCACGCCCGAGCAGCAGCGAGCCCTCCTGGAGCTCGAGCGCGTCGACGCCCGGCTGCGCCGCATCGCGGCCCGGATCGCGGAGCTGAGGACGGACCCCGAGGTCGCCGCCGCGCTGCAGCTGCGGGCCCGGGCGGTCGCCGCGGCCAAGGAGCTCGACGCCGGCGAGCACGAGATCCGGCAGCGGCTGGCGGCGGCGGAGGAGAAGGTGGCCCGCGTCCAGGCCTCCATCGAGAAGGACCGCCGCCGCCTGGAGCAGGGCGGGACCGCGAAGGACCTCATGGGGCTGCAGCACGAGATCGATACCCGCACCCGCCAGCTGGCCGCGGCGGAGGAGGCGGAGCTGGAGCTCATGCAGGAGCTGGACGACGCCGCGGAGCACCGGGCCCGGGTCACGCCGCGGCTCCGGGCGGCGGACGCCGACGCCCGGCGGCGGGTGGCCGCCCGGGACGAGGAGGGCCAGGCCCTCACCGCGGAGCGCGAGCAGCTCGCGGCCGCCCGCGCGGACGCGGCGCAGGCCGTGGGGGCGCCGCCGCTGGTCGCCCGGTACGAGAGGATCCGCACCGGCCGCGGCACGGAGCGCCCGGCCGCCGCGGAGCTGCGCGGCACCGTGTGCGGGTCCTGCGGGACGGCGCTGAGCCCCACGGACGCCGCGACGTTCCGGGCGGCGGCCCCGGACGAGGTGCTCACCTGCCCGGAGTGCGGGGTGATCCTGGTCCGCGGCTGAAGCCCCGGCGGACCGGGGCGGAACGGGGGACAGGCCGGCCTGTAAGCCGGGTTCTGTGCACACGGCCGGTCGCCCGGGCCGTGCTGGTGACCATCCATCTACGCCCGCCGTTGCCGGCGGGCTCCAGCGGCCTACCCGGGTGCTCGGGCGAGCAGCCCTCGGGCGCACCCTGTCTGGCCTTGCTCCGGATGGGGTTTACCGAGCCGCACCGGTCACCCGGTGCGCTGGTGGTCTCTTACACCACCTTTTCACCCTCACCCGCTGCCCGGACGGACCGGGGCGGGCGGTCTGTTTTCTGTGGCACTTTCCTGCGGGTTCCCCCGAGTGGGCGTTGCCCACCATCCTGCTCTGCGGAGCCCGGACTTTCCTCGCGCCGCCGGCCCGGAGGCCGCGGCCCGCGGTCACCCGGCCGGCCTGTCCGCCGCCCATCCTACCCGCCCGGGACACTGCCCGGCCGCGCGGGTCACTAGACTGCTGCGGGTGCTGATCCTGCTGCCCCCCTCCGAGACCAAGACCGCCCCCGGCTCCGGCGAGCCCGTCGACACCGGAACCCTGGCGTTCCCCGAGCTGACGCCCGCCCGGGAGGAGGTCCTCGCCGAGCTGGCCAGCGCGAGCGCCCGCGCGGACGCTCTGGAGGTGCTGGGCGTGGGGGAGCGGCTGCGCGGGGAGGTGGAGCGCAACACCCGCCTCGCCGCCGAGCCCGCGGCGCCGGCGCTGCACGTCTACACCGGGGTGCTCTACGACGCCCTGGACCCGGCCGGGCTCACACCCGCGCAGCGGGAGGCGGCGGCGGCCTCCCTCGTCGTCGTCTCCGCCCTGTGGGGCGCGGTCCGGCCCACGGACCGGATCCCGGCGTACCGGCTGTCCATGGGGGCCGAGCTGCCCCGGCTGGGCCGGCTCGCGGCCCACTGGAAGCGGCACCTGCCCGCCGCGCTGGGACCCGCGGCGGAGGACCGCCTCGTGGTGGACTGCCGCTCGGCCGCCTACGCGGCCGCGTGGCATGCTCCCCGGGAGCGGACGGTCGGGGTCAAGGTCGTCCGGGAGCAGGGCGGGAGGCGCACGGTCGTCTCGCACATGGCCAAGCACACCCGGGGGCTGCTCGCCCGCCACCTGGTGCAGCGGGCCGCCGGCGGCGAGCGCCTCACGACGCCGGGGGAGCTGCTCGCCGCGGCGGGGGAGCGGTGGCGGGCGGAGCTGCGGGAGCCCACGGCCCGCTCGGCCGGGGAGCTCGTGCTGGTGCTGCCGGGGGACTGAGGCGCCGCCGGCTCAGTGGCCGAACGGGTCCTCGTCGACCCCCGGCGTCCAGCTGAGGCCGTCCCGGCCCCAGCCCTCCGCCTTGACCGCCTTGCGGGCCCTGCGAGTCCACTTGTCGTTGAGCCGGTCCACGTAGAGCTTGCCGTCCAGGTGGTCGTACTCGTGCTGCATCACCCGGGCGAACCAGCCGTTGGCCTCGAAGGCCACCGGCTCTCCCGCGGTGTCGACCCCGGCCACCCGGACCCAGTCCGCCCGCTTGAGCGGCCAGCTGTGGCCCGGCACGGAGAGGCAGCCCTCGGACTCCTCGTCCGGGTCCGGGGCGTCCTGGGAGACCTTGCCGAGGGTCAGCACGGGGTTCACGAGCACCCCGCGCGGCGGGACCCCGTCGTCGTTGCGGAACGCGTAGGTGAAGATCCGCAGGCCCACGCCGATCTGCGGAGCGGCCAGCCCCACGCCGTGGGCGGCGTCCATGGTCTCGTACATGTCCTCGACGAGGGCGCGCAGCTCGTCGTCGAACACCGTCACCTTGGCGGCGGGGCGGTGCAGGACGGGGTTGCCGGTGATCACCACGGGGCGGATGGCCATGACGCACTTCCTTCGACTTGCCGGGGGTCCGCCCCGGCACGGGCCGGGGCGGGAACGACGAAAGGCCGCCCCGAGTCCTCGGGACGGCCTTTCACAGTGGGTGAGCGACGGGGGTTGAACCCGCGACCTCCTGGACCACAACCAGGCGCTCTGCCGAACTGAGCTACGCCCACCATGAACGCCCGCCGGAAGACCGTGCTTCCGCTGGGCAACGCATACGAGTGTACCGCATTCCCGGGCCGCGCCCGACCACGTCCGTCACGGCCGCGGCGGGACGGGCCCCGGGCCGGGCGCTCAGGCGCCGGTGCGGGACCCGGCGATCTCCGCGGCGATGGCCCGCGCGGTCTCCGAGTCGGGCCCGGGCTCGGGGGCGAACACGGCCCGGCGGTAGTAGCGCAGCTCGTCGATGGAGTCGCGGATGTCGCCCAGCGCACGGTGGTTGCCGGTCTTCGGCGGCGCCTGGAAGTAGGCGCGCGGGAACCAGCGGCGGGAGAGCTCCTTGATGGTGGAGACGTCGATCACCCGGTAGTGCAGGTGCTCCACGACCTGCGGCATGTCCCGGACCAGGAAGGTGCGGTCCGTGCCGACGGAGTTGCCGCCCAGCGGGGCCTTGCCCGGTTCCGGCACCCACTGCCGGATGTAGGCGAGGACCTGCTCCTGGGCCTCCTCCATGGTCAGGCCGGAGGGCAGCTCGTCGAGCAGCTTGGACGCCGTGTGCATGTTCCGCACGAAGTCGCCCATCTGCGCCAGGGCCTCGTCACTCGGGCGGATCACCACGTCGACGCCCTCGCCGAGGACGTTGAGCTCGTCGTCGGTCACGAGGGCCGCGACCTCGATGAGGGCGTCCTCCTGGAGGGACAGCCCCGTCATCTCGCAGTCGATCCACACAATGCGTCCGTTGGAAGTAGCCACCCCGACAATCTACCGTGCCGGCCCGACGCCGCATCGCGCCCACGGCCCCGCCGGAGGCCTCCCCGGCGGGGCCGATAGGATCGGGGGCGACCACGGGTCCGCGCTGCGCCCAGCCGCGGCCGCCCGCAGCCACCGGACGGGCGCATCGGGAGAGCAGTGCAGACCACTTCCAGGACGCCGGCGCCGGGCGAGGGCGCCGAGCCGCTGGCGGGCCCCGGCGGCTCCCCCTCCGTCTCCGGCTCCCTGTGGCGCACCGTGCTCATGGGCGCCGCCGGCTCGCTCATGCTCTTCGTCGGCTCCCTCGGCGTCGGGTGGCTCGCCTCCGTCTCCCCGCTGCGCCAGGTGCCCCTCATCATCGCCATGCGCTTCACCACCACGGGCGCGATCGTGTCGATCCTCCTGCTGGCGGTGGGCGGGATGCTGCTGGTCCGGGAGTGGCTGCGGCTGGGACAGAAGCTCAGCCGGTGGGGTCCCGGCAGCGGGCGGTGGGTGCTCATCGCCATCGCCGCCTGGTCGGCGCCCATGCTGGTGACGATCCCCCTGTTCAGCCGGGACGTGTACTCCTACATCGGCCAGGGACGGGTGATGGCCAGCGGGCTCAACCCCTACGAGCACGGGGTCTCCACGATCGACAACTTCTTCCAGCTCGGCGCCGACCAGATGTGGTCCGAGTCCCCGCCGCCCTACGGGCCCCTGTTCCTGTGGCTGGAGCAGCTCGTGGTGGCCGTGACCGGGGCGAACCCGGACGCGGCCGTGCTGTGGTTCCGGGCGATGTGCGTGCTGGCCGTGATCGCCTGCATGTGGTTGATCCCGCGGCTGGCACGGCTGCACGGGATCAACCCCGCCCGGGCCCTGTGGCTCAGCGTGGCCAACCCCCTGTTCCTCACCAACTTCATCGTCTCCGTGCACAACGACGCGATCATGATGGCCCTGGCCCTGGCCGGCATCTACGTGGCCGCGGTGCACCGGAACTGGAAGGGCGGGCTGGCCGGCACGGCGCTCGTCACCCTCTCCGTGGCCGTCAAGCCCATCACGCTCGTCGTCCTGCCCTTCGTCGGCCTGCTCTGGGCCGGGAAGAACGCCTCCTGGACACGCCGCTTCGTGGTGTGGTTCCTCACCCTCGTGTACGCGCTCGCCCTGCTCGGGCTGATGGGCCTGCTCAACGGATTCGGCTTCGGCTGGGTCGCCGCGATGGCCACCCCCGGCTCGGTGTCCATCTGGTACGCCCCCGTGGGCCTCCTGGGCGGACTGGCCTCGGGCCTGGCCGCGGTGGTGGGGGCCGACGCCGCGCCGTGGCGCGACACGGTGCACTCAATCGGGCAGGCCCTGGCCGTGCCGGTCATCCTGTGGCTGATGTTCACGGGCCGGGACGAGCGGATCGTCCGACGCCTGACCTGGGCGTTCGCGGCCATCGTGCTGTTCTCCCCGATGATCCAGGCCTGGTACGTGGTCTGGCTCATTCCGCTCTTCGCGGTCACGGGCATCCGCAGCGACTGGCAGGTGGACGTCCTGTTCTTCCTCACGGTCTTCTTCATGGTCTATGCGGTCTCGGACCAGCTCGACGTCTTCCCCTACCTGGACCTGGACCTGAGCTCCGGCCGGCTCATCGCGGCCGTCGTGGCGCTGTCCTACGGGGTGTACCTGTGGTTCCTCGACCCCGCCACCGGACGCCGGCTGCGCGGCCGCACCGAGCCCCCGATGCGGAGCGGCGTCATCTGAGGATCCGTGCGGGAGGCCGCGAGTTGGTAAACTCGTCCGCGGCGCCCGGTCGGACCCGGGCGCTCCGCCTCAGTAGCTCAGTGGATAGAGCAGGAGCCTTCTAATCTCTTGGTCGGGGGTTCGACTCCCTCCTGGGGCACGACAAATGGCCTAGTCAGAGGGGCCACGGCACCCCCGCCGTTGACAGGAGCGCAAAACCTGTTGACAGCGGGGGTTTACTGTTTGCTCATGGCAAGCATTCGAGAGCGCCCCCGCAAGGACGGGAGCACCACCTGGGCCGTGCTGTGGCGCGACGCCAGCGACGGCAAACAAACCTCCCGCACCTTCGAGGACCAGCACGAAGCGCGGCTGCTCAAGGACTTCCTGGACGCCAACGGCAACTCCTTCGCCCTGGCCGCCAAGGCCGTCTCCAGGATGCGGTCCCAGGCGCCGACTGTGGCGGCCATCGTGGAGGGCCACATCGAGGGCCTGACGGGCGTTCTGCCCGGCACCCGGTCCAAGTACCAGCGGATGGCCGCCAAGCACATCACGCCCGTTCTGGGCGCCTACCCCGTGGACACCCTGGAGCGCGCCGACGTCTCCCGCTGGGTGAACGGACTGGAGATCTCCGGCAAGACCAAGCGCAACGTGCACTCGATCCTCTCCGCGGCACTCACCGAAGCCGAGAAGGCCGGCGTCGTCCCCGGCAACGTGGCGAAGGGGATACGGATGCCCTCCGGCGAGACCCGACGCGAGCCAGTGTTCCTCACCCGCGCCCAGGTCGAGACCATCGCCGACACCGTCCCGGACGCCTACTCCATGCTCGTGCACTTCCTCGCCGGCACCGGCGCCCGCTGGGGAGAAGTCACCGCCCTCGACGTCCGCGACGTCGACCTCATCGGCGAGCGCGGCGTCGTGTCCATCACCAAGGCCTGGAAGCGAGACCGTGGGCAAGACGTGCTCGGGGCGCCGAAGACGAGGCGCGGACGCCGCGCGGTGACCATCGGCCCGGCGCTGACGAAGCTGGTGCGTGAGCACGTCGACGGGCTGGCGCCGGGGGAGCTGCTGTTCCAGCGTCCCGGCGGCGGGCAGTTGACCAACTACTGGTTCTTCGCCCACGTGTGGAACCCCACCTTGAAAGACCTCGCGGACCAGCTACCAGCGCGGCCGCGGGTGCACGACCTGCGGCACACGCACGCGTCATGGCTCATCCAGGCCGGGGTGCCGCTGCCGGTGATTCAGCGGCGGCTGGGGCATGAGTCCATCACCGTCACCTCGGACACCTACGGGCACCTCACCGACGACGCCGACCGGCTGGCCGCCGATGCTCTGGACGGTCTGGACGGGTGAGATGGCCAGCGAGGGGGACCGGCTGCTGGAGGAGCTCGTCCGCGCCCAGGCTGTTGTTGCGCATCTGACGGCCTGCCTCACGCTGGCCAGCCAGGTGCGGGACCACCTCATGGTGCGCACGGTGGCCGCGGGGAAGAGCGTCGCGCAGATCCGCGCACGCACGGGCCTGGCCCGCTCCAGGGTCTACGCCATACTCGAGCGCACCGACCCGACGCGCTGATCGGGATGCGCAGGCCGCAGGGCCGCGAGAACGCCCCCAACATGCAGACAGGGCTGCAAGTTGGGGGCGCCGCTGTACCCGGCCGGGGGAGCGGGTACGTGTCCCTGGGGGGCGGGACGTTTCAACGCTATCTGTCCTGCCCCCAGGACAGTCCACTCGGACGAGTCCGGCTGCTGACACGTCATGTTCCATCCAAATGCATCGCAATTACTACAGTGAACGCACCAACGATCCCCAAGGAGCACCCCCGTGACGCAGCCTCCCAGCGACCCCGGCCACCAGGGCCCTGACTACGGGCAGCAGCCCGGCCCCTACCAGGGGCAGCCCGGCCAGTACCAGAGCCATCCTGGCCAGTACCAGGGTCAGCCCGGCCAGTACCCTCCCGGCTACGGCCAGCCCCCCAAGAAGAGCGGCAAGAAGAAGTGGGCCATCGGCTGCGGCATCCTCACCCTCCTGGCCATTCTCCTGTTCGGCGGGTGCGCTGCCCTGGGCATCGGCGCAGCCAGCCAGTCAGGCACCACCACCCCTGGCGCCACCACTGACGACGCCGCCACCGACGACGCCGGCGATGCTGCCGACGATGCTGAGCCGTCGGCCGTCCAGACCGAAGAGGTCACTGACGCCGGCACCGTGACGCTAGAGGCGACCGCATCCACCACCGGCACCGCGCTCTGGATGGACTTGGACGGCTCCAGCAACACCGAAGAGTTCACCGGAACCTGGAGCAAGGAGATCCCGCTCAAGGACGGGAACGAGACGTACACCCTGTCGGTCACCGGCGACTTCATGGACGAAAACTCCGAGGTCACCTGCAAGCTCTACGTCGACGGCGAGCTCAAGGACGAGGCCACCGGCACCGGCTCGGCCGGCTCCGCCTCCTGCTCCCAGCCGCTCTTCGGCTGAGCCGCGAGCGCACCCGCAACGCACAACAGCGCCCCGCCCTCCATTCGTGGAGGGCGGGGCGCTGTCATTCGTCCAGGATGTCGTAGACGTCGATCCACGCGGACTCGTCCCGGGGGAGCGGCCGTACCCAGGCCTGGGGGATGAAGACGTCGAGCACGCGGCCGCCGGCGTACTGACGCCACAAGTTCAGCAGCGGGCCGCGTTCCTCGGTCATGTTGACCTTGCCGTCGATGACAAGCTCGCCGAGGTCGGTGGGGATCCAGGCCCGGCCGTAGGGCTCTTGCCGATAGGGGAAGCGGCGGGCGCCTCCACCCGGGGTCATGCTCGGGGCGCCCACGCCGCGAACCGCGGCGGCGATCTCCTCGGTGAGCTCCGGGCCGCCGGAGTAGCAGTGCGAACCGGACACCCGCCGGATGCTGGCGTTCGTCTCCTCGTCCACATAGTCCAGGTCTTCCCACACGGAGACAGTGATACCAGCATCCACGGACGCGCTATTTGCATTCGTTACGATGAGGTAGCTCCTCCATCGAAAGGCCGCCATGTCGCCCCGCACCAAGCGCCCGTTCGGCCAACGACTCGTCCGGTGGCTCATCTCGATTACCCTCCGGCTCCTCCTGATAGCCGTGTTCTGCGTGGTGATGTACAACGTGCTCATGCAGGTGCTCATCCCGGTGTTCGAATCGACCATGAGCAACGCGGCGAGCAGGTCCACGCCGGCCACGGTGCAGCCGTAAGGGGTTAGGCATGACAAAGCGCCCCCGCCCGGGAGAGGGTGGGGGGCGCTTCGCTGCGCCGGAGCGCATGGCACAACCCCAGGCCGCCGGGGAACGGCACGAAGGGGTTGCTGCACCGGTGTGTGGGCCGGTGCCAGAAGCAAACTACCAGGCGGTAATTTAGCGTTATACATTCCTCTTCACATGCATGGACCTCCGCTCCGGAGAACCCGCTGAGGTCTTGGCTTCGGCCGGCCCGACGTCGAGAAGCAGAGGTAGCCTGAGGTAAGCCTGGGGGGTGTGGCGTGGACGACCGAACGATTGCCCGGGCACAAGCACGAATGATCCGCGAGTTCCTGGGCGAGGCCGGCTTTAGTGTCGGGGACCTGTGGCGGAACGTCCCTGAAAGCGCCGTGCACTTAGACGAGTTCGAGATCGACGCCTTCCTCCACCATGCAGTACATCTGGAACCCAAACAACGTGACCTGCTGGTCTTCACCGCCAACACCATGCTGGGCTGCCAGATCCCGTACAGCTGGGAACTACGGCTGGACGACAGCTAGGGCATGAAGGCGTGGCCGCTTAGCAGGCACCGACCCAGAGAGGGGACGTCCGGTTCGCGCACTCCTCTTCCTTGGCGGACGGCCATAGCGACTACTCTGCTGCGGGTGATCAGCACTGACCGACTCGAGGACATCGCCCGATTCCATGGCCTGTTGCAGACCGCGGTCGCGGAGGGCGCCGAGCCGCTCACCCACCTGCAGCGCCAAGTGCTGGTCGACATGGTGGGCGAGCTCATCGCGCACGCCCGCGAGACCCTTATCGACTGATGGAACGTCCCCACTAGTAACCACGGATTCAGCACGACTTCGTTGAGGCGTGTCCGTACCGTCTAATGTGCGGCGGCCGAGGCGGCACACAGTGGTTCGATGGCACATCATCCCTGGGGGGACATCGAACCTGCCGCTATCAGAGCCGGCTGCCGTAGAGAGCGCCCCCCTCATCCTCCTGAGTGCGGGCGCTCTCGCTACGCCTCACACACAGAAAACGCCCCCTCTCCTGCCGTGTTGCAGGAGAGGGGGCGCTTCTGTGCCGGGGGGCTCATGGAACTTGACAGCCACCTCTGACAATGCCTTGAGGCAGGATCAGCCGCGAACCCAGGCCCTGATGCGGCCGGCTACACGGATGAGGTACAGGGCCTAGCGCTTCACGAGACACTTCCGGCTGTGGATCCGGTGCGGCGCAGCTGCGCGGCACGGGCGGCAAGGGCATCGGCTTCCGGGGTCAGCGCCTCGACGTGCGCGTCATCCGCTACTGGCTGGGCTTCCTCACCCACGGCTTCCCCCGCGCCGACACCGGTGGTAGGGAAGGCGGGTACGACTCCGCCGGCCGCGACGGCGGATCCGCCGACCTCCCGTAGCGGGTCCCGCTTCTGGTAGCCCGCGACGACGGCTCCAAGGCCGACGCCGAGACCGCCCACAAAGACGCCGACGGGGCCGGCCCACACACCTAGGGATTCCCAGGCGGAGTCGGGGATGGCCGCGATGGCGGAGGCCAGTGCCCCTCCTACGACGACGATCACGGCCGACCATACCGCGGCGGACTTCACCTTCGGGGAGAGCTCTGCCTCGGCGGTGGCGGCGGTGTACTTGCTCATGCTTCCTCCTTGAACGCGGCCACGACCTGGCGGCCGATCTCTGCGTAGACCTGCTGCGGGTCCACGGCAGGCTGCTCGAGCTGAGCGGTGGCCGCAGCCACCAGGGCGTCGAGCTTCTTGTGCACGGTGGCGTTGTCAGCGGCCATCCACAGGATCTGGTCCTGGATGGAGACCTTCCCGCCGGCGCCGCCGAGCTTGGTCCTGGGGTAGGTGAGCTCGCGCTGCAGCGCCCGGAGAGAACCGCGGTAGGCGGCGTCCTCGATTTCCTTCTCGGTAGCCATGTCTGACCACTCCTTCTTCGTTTGTGCGGTTGCGCCGATGCCAGTGGGCCGGTCCCACGGGTCCCCGTAGGCGACATTGAGATCCAGGTACCCGGAGTAGCCGGGCAGGCGGCCCTTCTGCGTGTACTGCCAGATCGCCAACTCCCACCCCGGGGTGCTCGGGGTGCTGAAGGTGCTGGCGTAGCCGAGGAAGTCGGGCTCGTTGAGGGCGTAGGAGGCGAGCCAGAGCCTGTGCGACTTCGCGTACGCCGACCAGCTACTGAGCCGGGAGGTGGACAGGTTCATGTAGATCAGGCACTCACGCCCGAACTCCGCCTCGACCCGGCGCATCCACGCATCGGCGTAGTCCGTGCGGTGCGCCTGCTCGGGCGGCTCCCAGTCCAGGACCGGGAGCACCTTGCCCTTCCACCGCTTCACCTTGGAGAGGAAGTGCTTGGCCTCCACGTCGGAGTTCGCGGACCCGGTGACGCGGGCAAAGTGGTAGACCCCGACCCGCTTGCCCAGCTTCAGCGCCTGGGTGACCTGCGCGGCCAGGTGCGGGTTGGTGAACCCGGCCCCGTCGGTGGCAAGCACGATCACAAAGTCGGCCGGCACCGCGGCCAGGTCGATCCCGGCCTGCCAGTTGCTGATGTCGATGCCGTTCATCGACGCCCCCGAGTAGTCCGGGGCGGTGAACGGGTTGAGCTTGAAGTACTTGCCCCGGGTGTAGGGCGTGGGGTCCACGGACCCGTAGTAGCCGTTGAGCCAGTTCGCCCGCCGCGGGATGGTCTGCAGGTGCAGGTGTGGGCCGGTGCTGCTTCCCGTGGTCCCGGTCAGGCCCACGACCTGGCCCTGCTTCACGGTCATGCCGGGCTTGACCATGTTGTTGTCCGACAGGTGTGCGTAGACCACGTCCACGTCGTCGTGCCGGACCACGGTCACGATGCCGCCGCCGACGCTGCGGACTCCCACGGCGGGGCGGATCAGATACCAGCGGGCCTCCCATGAGTTGGCGGGGAGGTTCCACACCCAGTCGGAGAACACCACGGTGCCGTCGGCGATCGCGACCGCCTCGGTGCCGATCGGGGTGGCGTAGTCCAGGGCCCCGTGGCCGGCGCCGGTGTTGTAGCTGGTGAGGTTCTGCCGAAAGAACTGCGTGATCCCGAACTGTTCCGGAACCGGACGGATGCCCATATCAAGTTTCCTTGTGATCGAAGAGGTGGGCGAGGTAAGCCCGGAGGTCCCGGGATGGTTCGGGCAGCGGCTCTCCACCACCGGATCGGATGTGACGGATGATCTGCTCGATGTAGCCCACGGACATCGTGAACAGGCGAATGGTGGTCTCGAACTTGTTCCGCAGGTCCTCGTTTTCCCGGCGGTCATGCTCGCGCTCCTGGCGGTCCTCTTCGCGCTCCCGCTCCCAGCACTTCCGGTCTTCCTTATGCTCTTCGCGCATCTTCCGCATCTCCTCCCAGGCGGTCTTCGCCTCGGCGAGCGCCTGGGAATCCTTCGCGGTGTCGTTCGCTTCTTTGGAAGACCTCCGGGATCGGGCCCCGACGTAGATAGAGCCGGCAAGGCTGAGCCCGCCGACAACCATGGAGGCGATGGTTTGCCAGTCCGGTCCGGTCTGGAGGGACCACAGGAGGGGGGTGTAGGTAGCCCAGTACATCTAGCTCCTCCCGAGGTCTCTCGTTGGCTCCTTCACGTGAGCGGTGATCGCCACGACGCCGACGAGGAAGACGTAGAACCCGGCTGAGTACCAGGCGCTGGCCAGCGCCGCGGGCTCCCCGTGCACGGCATAGGTGAAGGCCCCGAGGATATAGGCGCCGAGGCGCTCCAGAGGCATGAGCATCAGCCCAACCACGGCGGCCGCGACATGGGTCTTCCGGGCCGCGGCCCATCCGGCGAGTACGGCGGTGCACCACCACCCGCCGACCCGGACCCACACGGGGAAGTGCTCGTAGAAGAGCACCGGGGGCCGGCCGTTGGGCTCGAGGATCACGCCCAGCCCGATGTGCCCCCAGATCGCCGCGCACAGCAGCAGCAACCACCCCCTGATGCCGAGGTAGCGGGCGAGCTTCCGATGGGGCGACATAGGGCCTCCAATGTGAAGAGCCACCCCGCAGGGTGGCTCTTGGTTGATGACGACAACTTGTGGATGAACAGCAGCGCCCCACCCAATGGGGTGCAGGCGCTGCTGTGTTGGTGGCGGAGAGTTAGCCGCCCACAGGGTGGCGTTGACGATGGACTTGGCCAAACCGGAAGAGCCAAGAGACCCCGGGCACGAGACGGGTTAGGTAAACCAGGAGGGTGCTGCCAACCAATGCAGCGATGGCGGCCACCGGGAACTGCACCATCTCGGGGATGTCCACGAATACCTGCCGTAGCACGCCCAAGAACACCATGATCCCGGCGTAGTGCACGACGTAGTAGATCAGCGACTCCTTGCCCAAGAACCTCACGGCCTTCAGCATCTTCGGTGAGTTAATCGACTGGATAGCTAGGCAGGCGCCCAAAATGCAGGCAAGTACCAGCGGTGCTGTGGCTGCCTCGTACCGCACCCCGCCGAGATTCCAGGTGAGCCAGAAAAGAACACCGAAGGACGCCGCACCGGCCCACAACCATGTGCGATGCTCGACCACTCGCGACCACCGCTGGCGTTCTCGAGACAAACCGACACCGATCATGAAAAAGCCAAGCAAGAACCAGAACTTCTCCCAAAACCCGTCATCAGTCATGGAAGAGACGAGGATGGCAGCGCAGGCCAGAATCAGCGGATGCACCTGACGAGTCAGTAGCGCGACGAGGTAGTAGATAAATAGGTAGGCGAGGAACCACATGTGCACGAGCGGCTCGTAAAAGACTCGTCCGACCATGGTTTCATCGAAGTTTCGCCCTTGCATGTACCTGGTCCCGAACATGATGACCACGAATATGGCCGACCACACGAAGTAGGGATGCAGCACGTTCTTCAGCTTCCCGGACACATAGCTCCGGGCTCCTTTGGACAGAGATCTGGGGATGAGGAGCCCGGATAGGAAGACCATGAGAGGCATCCTGAGCGGCTCGAAGGCTGCGTTGAAGCTCATGGCCCATTGGGGAGCTGCTGTTAGTACTGCAACGACAGATCGTGACCTCTGCGTTTGTAGTGGCTGGCGCGGGTACGGGCTTGGCATGTTCGTCGCCAGGACGACCAGTGCCAGATGTGCTCGGGCAGGTGGTGGACGGGGTGGGCG